>JAKSMA010000051.1 GCA_024400895.1 Muribaculaceae bacterium
AATAGAAGAAGGTAGCTGCCAATCGGAAATACAATCCGATTTCAGCGAGCCTGACTTTAGCGAAAACGGCAGAGACTACTGGGAGCACTACCGCTACGAGGTGGAAAAAGGACAAGTGCTGCTGCGCATCGACAAATACCTCGTGGAGCGCATCAAAGGCACCTCGAGAAACCGCATCCAAAACGCAGCCGAGGCACAGTGCATTCGTGTGAACGGACGCCCCGTGAAATCGAACTACCGCTCTATGAAAATGAAATCGTGGCGCAAGACATCCCTATCGACATTGTATATGAAGACGATTCGCTGCTGGTGGTCAACAAACCGGCAGGCATGTGTGTGCACCCCGGTCACGGCAACTACGACGGCACACTGGTGAACGCGCTCGCATGGCACTTTAAAGACAATCCCGACTACGATGTGACCGACCCAAGAATGGGTCTCGTGCACCGCATCGACAAAGACACTTCTGGCTTGCTCGTGGTGGCGAAGACGCCAAATGCCAAGACATCACTGGGCAAACAATTCTTCAATAAAACCACCAAACGCCAATATGTGGCTGTGGTTTGGGGCACGATGAAAGATGTTGACGGCACCGTGATTGGCCATGTGGGCCGCAGCATGCGCGACCGCCTGCAGATGTGTGTGTATCCCGACGGCGAACATGGTAAGCACGCCGTGACCCACTATCATACGCTTGAAAACTTGGCACATGTGGCTGTGGTGAGATGCCAACTCGAAACTGGCCGCACCCACCAGATTCGCGTGCATATGAAGCATATCGGGCATCCGCTTTTCAACGACGCGCGCTACGGAGGCGACAAGGTGCTACGAGGCAACACTTCGAGCCATTACGCGCAATTCATCCGCCACTGCTTTGACGCATGCCCTCGCCAAGCGCTTCATGCAAAGACACTTGGCTTTGTGCACCCTGTAACGAAACAGCAGATGGATTTCGACAGCGAAATTCCTGCCGACATGACCGACCTCATCGAGCGCTGGAGAAACTACGCCGAAGGGTTAGCCAACAAAAAATAAAAAAAGACAGAAGTGTGGGCCTCACAGGGTTTGCACTTTTTGATTTATTACACACATAATCTGTGAGTTGCAAACATATATTATACAATTAGGGAATTGACAAGCAGCAGTTATTTAACATTTCTAACTTAATATTGTATAAATTAACTTGATTTTTGCACCACAATCCATGGCAATGTAATAATTTTGCAATGCTAAAAAGTGGAATATTTCTCTTACCGTATTCCTACTCCAAAGCAGAAAAATGAACAATATAAAAACAACTCATATTAATCAGACAAATTAATTTATTTGCAACTATGGGAGACTCTGTAAACATTAGAGAATTAAACGACTTGATTGCAAGCAAACGCAATTTCGTTGATGCCATCACTCAAGGTATGGACCAAACCATCATCGGTCAGAAACACCTTGTGGATTCGCTCCTGATTGCCCTTTTAGCCAATGGTCACATCCTTCTCGAAGGTGTGCCTGGCTTGGCAAAGACACTTGCTATCAAAACCCTTGCATCAGTAATCGACGCAAAATATAGCCGCATCCAGTTCACCCCCGACCTTCTTCCTGCCGATGTGGTGGGCACAATGGTGTACAGCGTGCAGAAAGAAAAATTTGAAGTAAAGCAAGGTCCAGTATTTGCCAACTTTGTTTTGGCCGATGAAATCAACCGCGCGCCAGCCAAAGTGCAAAGTGCACTTCTTGAAGCCATGCAAGAACGCCAAGTGACCATTGGCGACAACACATTCAAGCTCGACGACCCATTCCTTGTTATGGCTACCCAAAACCCGATTGAGCAAGAAGGCACATATCCACTGCCTGAAGCACAGGTCGACCGTTTCTTGATGAAGGTGGTGATTGGCTATCCTAACAAGGAAGAAGAAAAGCAGATTATCCGCATGAATGTGGCTCCAACCAAGCAGAATGTGCAAGCACTTGTCACTCCACGCGACATTATTGAGGTGCGCGACATCGTGAACAAGATTTATATCGACGAAAAGATTGAAAAGTATATCGTCGACATCGTGTTTGCCACCCGCTTCCCTGCCGATTACGGATTAAACGAACTGAAGAGCATTATCTCATTTGGTGCTTCACCCCGTGCAAGCATCAGCATGGCGCTCGCCGCTCGTGCCTACGCATTCCTTCGTGGACGTGGCTACGTGATTCCTGAAGACGTGCGCGCAGTGTGCCACGATGTGATGCGCCACCGCATTGGCCTCTCTTACGAAGCCGAAGCCAACAACATTGGCGCCGACGAAGTAATCAGCCAAATTCTCGACAAGGTAGCAGTGCCCTAATCAATAGGACCGCTATCCATTCATGAACCCTTATTTCAAGGTGAATGATGGACAAGAGTGAATTATTAAAAAAAGTCAGAAAAATAGAAATCAAGGCCAAGGGCCTGTCGCAGAACATCTTTGCGGGTGAATACCACTCTGCTTTCAAAGGACGTGGTATGACCTTTAGCGAGGTGCGCGAATACCAGTACGGCGACGATGTGCGCGATATCGACTGGAATGTGACCGCTCGCCAAAACCACCCCTATGTAAAGGTGTATGAAGAGGAACGCGAACTCACTGTGATGCTGCTTGTGGATGTGTCGGGCAGCAAGGATTTCGGTGCCGTGGGTGAAGCAAAGCGTGATATGATGGCTGAAATTGCCGCCACGCTCGCTTTCTCCGCTATTGAGAACAACGACAAGGTGGGTGTGATTCTTTTCAGCGACAAGATTGAGAAATTCATTCCTCCCAAGAAGGGTCGCAAGCACATTTTGCTCGTAATCAGCACTCTGCTTGATTTCAAGCCCGAAAACAAGGGCACTGATGTGAACTATGCGCTTGAATTTCTCACCAGCGGTATCAAAAAACGCTGCACGGCCTTCCTTGTGAGCGATTTTATCGACGAAGGCGACTACAGCAAAGCACTCTCCATTGCCAACAACAAGCACGATTTGATTGCTGTGCAGGTGTACGACAAACGCGAAATGCAGCTGCCCGATGTGGGGCTGATGCGCGTGTATGATGCCGAAACGGAAGAGGAACGGTGGATTAACACCAGTTCGAAAAAGGTGCGTGAAACTTATCAACGCTGGTGGTACCAACGCCAACTGAAGATGAGCGAGAAACTGCAGCGTGGCCGAGTGGATTTAGCATCAATCGCCACCGATGAAGATTACACAAAAGCACTTCTTGGGCTCTTCAAACGCAGAGGAGTGGCACGATGAAAGTAATTACCAACACATTTCTGAGAGAGACAGTAACAACTAATGAATAGTAAATTCATAACATATTTAATCTGCAGTCTGTTTTTGCTCATTCCTTTTGGAATGCAGGCGAAAAACGACAAAGCGCTGATTTCCAACGCCGAGCTCACCAACCGCAACATCGTGATGGGCGACACCACTACGATGAGGCTCGAACTGGTGCAACCGAAAGACATGATTTTGATGGCTGGGTTGGAAGTGAAGGATTCCATCAGTAGTGTGGTGGAACTCGGCGACCTCATTGCTTGCGACACCACAGACTTGGGCAACAACCGCATTCAAATCAAGGCTACCTACATTGTTCAGGCATTTGATTCCGGCGAATGGCACCTCAACCCTGTGCTTTTGATTGAGCCCGACACCATCCGTTGCGACATTCCTTTGGTCATCAAGGTGAATCCTATAAAAGTGGATCCCAACGGCGATATAAAGGATTTCGCACCAGTGCTCGGTCCCGAACGCAAACTGCTCGACTATGTGCCTGACTGGGTGACCAGTCTTTGGTGGGTATGGGTTCTGCTTCTGATTGCTGCCACATTAGTATATGCCTATTTCAAATGGTGGCGCAAAGGAAAGAATCCTCTGAAGCGAGTGAAAAAACGCAAACCGCCATACGAAGAAGCCGTAGAGCGACTGAATTTGCTCAAGAGCAAACAACTCTGGCAGAATGGCCGTGAAAAAGACTATTACACAGGCCTTACCGACATTCTCCGCGAATATATCGACCGCAGATTCGGCATCAATGCCATTGAGATGACATCAAGTGAAATCATTGATGCGCTAAAAAACAACAGTGAAACTCAACTCGTCAACGACCAGTTGAGCGAAATTCTCGCCATTGCCGACTTCGTGAAGTTTGCGGGTCAGCGCCCACTTGCCGACGACAACGAACGCTCATTCCAGCGCGCCGTCAACTTTGTGGATGCCACCAAGCCGCTACCCGAAAACGAAAAGGCCTCAAAAGAAAAGGAGGGTAAGAAATGATGAATTTTGCACATCCTGGCTACTTGTGGCTATTCCTTCTTTTTGTGCCACTCATCGCATGGTATGTTTGGAGTTTGCGTAAAGCAAATCCAAGTATGCGCATGTCGTCGACGAGTGCTTTCCGAGCACTTCCCACCAGTTGGAAAGTGTATGTCAAGCACTTGTCATTCGGCTTGAAACTCGCTGCACTATCGTGCCTCATCATTATATTGTGCCGTCCTCAAACCTACGACCGTTGGTCGACAAGCGACACACATGGCACCGACATCGTATTGGCAATGGACATTTCTGCGAGTATGCTGTCGCGCGACCTTCAGCCCGACCGTTTGGAGGCTTCCAAAAAGGTGGCGAGCGATTTCGTAGCGAAGCGCGAAAGCGACAATATCGGTTTGGTGATTTTCGCTGGCGAAGGCTTTACCCTTCTGCCAATGACCACACATCAAGCCACCTTGCTCAACACCATACACGAAATCAACGTGAATATGCTTGATGCCGACGGCACCGCCATTGGCGACGGTATCGCCACTGCCATCAACCGCATTAAAGGTGGAAAGGCAAAGTCGAAGAGCATCATTCTGCTCACCGATGGCACCAACAACTCTGGTGTGATTGCACCACTCACCGCCGCAGAAATCGCACAGAAGGAAGGCATCCGCATCTACACCATCGGTATCGGCACTCGTGGCACAGCACCAACACCCTACGGACGTGGCTACGGAGGCGAACTCCTCTATAAGCCTATGCCTGTGACCATCGACGAACCTTCACTCCAAAAGATTGCACAAATGACTGGCGGACAGTATTTCCGTGCCACCGACAATGATGTGCTTACCGAAGTGTTTAACGAAATTGACAAACTTGAGAAAACTAAAATAGATGTTCAGAATTTCAGCAACACTCAAGACAATTATATGCCTTGGGCTTGGGCACTGCTTTTGCTCGTGATTCTGAATTTGCTGCTCAGTTACACAGTGCTGCGTCGCATTCCATAAAAGAGAATAGAGAGTTTTCTGAAGTAAAAATTAGTACAATAGTAAAGAAATAAAGGTTTTGGCTATGTTTAGTTTTGCTAATCCCGAATATTTATATCTTCTTTTGCTGCTCCCCGTAGTGGCAGGTCTATTTTGGCTATCGCAACGCGCAAAAGCGAAAAAGATTGCCAAATTCGGCCGTCCCGAAGTGGTGAAAGAACTCATGCCGGAGCAGTCGCCCTACAAGCCCTGGATTAGGCTGGCTGTGGAATTGCTGCTCTTGGCCACCATCGTCGTGATTTTGGCGCGTCCTCGTGGAGGTGCCCAAGAAACCAACACCACAATGAAAGGCATCGAAGTGATGATTTGCCTCGATGTGTCGAACTCAATGAACGCAGCAAGTGCCGACGACGCTCCTGAAGTAAGCCGCTTGCAACGCTCAAAGCAAGTGCTTGAAAAATTAATCGACCGCGTCACAGGCAATAAGGTCGGCCTTATCGTGTTTGCCGGCAATGCCTATATGCAAATGCCTATCACTGGCGATGCCCAGAGTGCAAAAATGTATCTCAACAACATTTCCACCGATATGGTGCCCACGCAGGGAACAGCCATAGGCGCAGCCATCAATATGGCTTGCCAATGCTTTTCACGCAATCCGCGCACACAAAAAACGATTATCGTCATCACCGATGGTGAAAACTTTGAAGACGATGCAGTCAGCAATGCCGAAGAAGCGAAGAAGAATGGTATCAGCGTGAATGTGGTGGGTATCGGTTCCGTGAATGGCGCCCCTGTACCTTCGGCAGATGGCGAGGTGCTTATTGATGATAACACCGGAAAACCAGCCCTCTCAAAACTCAATGAGAAAGCCGCAATGGAAATTGCAAAAGCAGGAAAAGGCACTTATGTGAATGGCGCAGCGAGCGATGCTGTCGACGAACTCCATGAGCAACTACAAAAACTTTCGAAGAGCGACCTCGGTAATTACACCTATTCTCTTGAAAATGAACTCTTCCCTGTGTTTGCTTGGATTGCCTTGATTCTGCTCATAGCCGAATTATTTATCCTCGAGCGCAAAAACCCACTGCTCAACCGATTCAACTTCTTCACTAAAAAAGAACAGAAAAAATGAAATATAAAGCCATATATATCACGCTGTCGATACTGTCGCTCGCATTGTTCGGCGCCTGCTCTGGTGGCGACGAACCCGTGGTGAGCACTAAATCGGAGCGCAATTTCATTGTAGAAGGAAATGAACTCTATGCCGAAGGCAACTACACCGAGGCAGAAGCAGCCTACAGAAAAGCATTGACGGAAAATCCAAATTCTGCCATGGCTCAATTCAATCTTGCCAGTGCATTGCTGCGCCAAGACCCGAAGATGGGAAAGAATGCGCCTGCCCCTGCTCAACCTCAACAAGCAAAAGAGGGAGAAGGCCAACAGGAAGAACAAATGAGCAAGCAACTGCAAGACGCTGTTGAAATTCTGAAAAATCTTGTTGAAAATTGCGAAGACCCGGCTATCGTGAGTGTGGCGGCCTATGATTTAGGCAACATATCCTACAAGCAGCAAGACTTTGGTCAAGCCATTGAATGCTACAAGGAATCGCTTCGCAAAAATCCTAAATATGAGGATGCAAGATACAACTTGAGAATGGCTCAACTGAAACAAAAGGATCAGAACAAAAACCAAAACAAGAACCAGCAGAATAAAGATAAAAACAAAGACCAAGATAAGGATAAGGATAAGGATAAAAACAAAGACGAAAACAAGGATAAGGACCAAGATAAAAAAGACCAAGACAAAAATAAAGATCAACAAAATCAGAATAAAGACCAAAACAAGGACAAAGACAAACAACAACAGCAACAGCAGCAACAGCAAAAGGGCGGTATGAGCCAGCAGAACATGGAACAGATTTTGCGCACTATGCAGAATCAAGAGAATGCCACCCAACAGCGAGTGAATGCTGCAAGAGCGAAACAACAAGAAGGTGAGCGCTCGCGCACACGCAACAAGTGGTAATCACCTATCCGTCTGGCATTTGTATATGGTATCGTAAATCTTCAAAGATGAAATTATTCAAGCAATTATTCTGCATAGCATTGGTGCTGCTGACATCAATTTCGGCCATAGCACAAAGCCTGCAATATGTGGGCGGCGGTAATATGGGCGACAACAAATTTCAGTTAGTCTACCAACTTTCGGGTGTTTCAAGCCCCGGCTCGTTTAATGCACCAAACATAGAAGGTGCAAAAAAACTCTTCCAATCGGGAGCTCAAGCCATTGGCTCCAGTTCAAATACCGTGGTTGTCAACGGCAAAGTGGTGGAACACAGTAGTGGCAATATGTATCGCTACACCGTCACCTACAAAGCTGAGAAAGAAGGACGCCTGAAAGTGGGCACCGCATCAGTGAGTGTGGGCGGTCGCCAGGTGTCAGCCCCCGGATTTCAAATGAATGTGGGTAAAGCCGAACGCCAGCAGCAATCTCCTCAATCGAGCCTCAACCAACTCCGTGGCAGAGGTGTGAACGCAGAAGACCCATTCACACAAGGCGAAGAGAAAGAGGTGACTTCCAACGACTTGTTCGTTAAGATTGAGATGTCGAAATCACGCGTCTACGAACAGCAAGCCGTGGTTTGTACAGTGAAGCTCTACACAAAATTCCCTATCAAGGATTTTAGACCACTCCAACAACCAGAATACAACGGCTTCCTCATTGAAGACATCACGCCGAAGATGGCTGGAGCGCCACGAGTAGAGAACCACAACGGGCAAAACTACTACACAGCAATTCTGCGTAAGAGCATTTTGTATCCACAGAAGTCGGGCACATTGACCATCAACTCGGGTGAATTTGACGTGGTGCCAGTTCAGCGTCGCGTGTATGTGGGATTGAACAGTGCCATTGCAGTGCCTGTAGATGGCGACAAACTGCGCATCAAGAGTAATGCAGCATCTGTCAACATCACGCCACTCCCCTCGCCTCGCCCAGCTGGATTCACCGGAGCTGTGGGTGAATTCTCCATCAAAGATGCCATCACTCCTGCACAACTGAAAACTTTCGCTACTGGCACTTATACGGTAACCGTGAGCGGTAGCGGCAACATCAAATACATCAAGGCGCCAACTATCGGATTCCCTAAGGAATTCGACACTTTCGACCCACAAAACAATATCAAGACAGCGTCGGACGGCGATGATGTGCACGGCGACATCACTTTCACCTACCAGTTCATCCCTCAACAAGTGGGTGAATTCAGCATTGCAGAAGGCGAATTCGTGTATTTCAACCCAAATACAGGCGAATATGAAACGCTGAAGATTCCTGCTCGCAAACTGAATATCGCCAAAGGCAACGGTCAACCCACCAAGGCAAATGCCGATTCCGAACGAATGACCGACATCCACCCTGTCCACAGTGGTGATATGGATTTAAGCAAGACACATACACTTTTGCTTGACTCGTTTGCCTACTGGCTGATGATTCTCATTCCATTCTTGGTGTTCGTGAGCATTCTCATCTACTATCGCAAACTGGTGAAAGAGCGTGCGAATGTGCAATTGATGAGAGTGAAACGTGCAAGCAAGGTGGCTCAAAAGCGTCTGAAACAAGCAAAGAAATACATGGCCGACAACAATAGCAATGCATTCTATGCCGAAGTGCTCACAGCCTCTTGGGGCTATTTGAGCGACAAATTAGGTATTCCAGTTTCGGAATTGAGCAAAGAGAATATCGATGCCGAACTTGAAAACTACGGCGTGGACGAAACACTTCGCCAAAAGATGCTCTCGCTACTTGAAAAGTGTGAGTTTGCACAATATGCTCCCGAATTGAGCGGCAACGACATGCAGAGCGTGTTTGACGAGGCTGCTTCTGTGATGGACCAACTGGAAAATGTGAAACGTAAAAAAACAGTAGCACAATGAAAAGAATACTGATTCTGCTGGCAACAGCATTCCTATATACCGCAGCCACCTTTGCCGCTGCCGACAATGCCGATAGCGCCTACAACCAGAAGCGCTATCAAGACGCTATCAAAATCTATGAAGCGCAAGCAAAAGAAAGTGGCACATCTTCCGACCTGTTCTACAACTTAGGCTGTGCCCACTACAAGATGCAGGAAGTGCCCAAGGCCATTCTCTATTTTGAGCGTGCATTGGTGCTCGACCCCTCCAACAATGATGCCCGCGCTAACCTTCAATTCGTGCGCGAAAAATCAAAAATTGCAGAAAACACCTCTGGAAGTTTCTTCTCCGACCTCCTGCAAGCAAGTGTGAGCAAACTATCAAGCAACTCTTGGGCTGTGATTTCAGCCATTGCATTCATTCTGCTTCTCTGCGCCATTGCTGCCTACATCTTTTTAAATAGCGTGGCTCTGCGAAAAGTAGGTTTCTTCGGAGCTGGTATTCTTTTGGTAATCTTTATCGCCACAATGGCCTGCGCATTCTATCAGCGTTCTGTGGCTGTGAATCATACCGATGCTATTGTGATGCCACAATCAGCCACACTCAGCACTGCCCCACACGCGCCCTCCGAAAAAGAAGTGGCATTCAAACTCAAGGGTGGCACAAAGGTAAGCATTGTGGATTCGGTGAAAACCAACACCAAACCCGTGGAAGTGTGGTATAAAGTGGAATCGTCGCACAATCAGCCTGCCTGGATTAGCAACAACGACATTGAAAAAATCTAAGTTTTAATACTTCACAGAATATGCTTGAATACCTTCAACAACTTGATGCCGACTTGCTCTGCACACTGAATGGCTTGAATTGCCCCTACGCCGACCAACTGATGTGGCTCATTTCTGGCAAATTCTCTTCGGCCCTTATCATCGTGGCAATGCTTGCACTTTTGGCACGCAAACGCAATTGGCGCAACATCCTCACCCTGGTAGTAATGATTGCTTTGGTGGTGTTGCTTGCCGACCGCATATCTTCCGGCATCATCAAGCCACTTGTGGAGCGCCTACGCCCCACACACAATCCCGAACTGCAAAACATCGTGCATGTGGTCAACGACTATCGCGGAGGCAAGTTTGGGTTTGTGTCAAGTCATGCAGCCAACCTCTTCGGCATTGCCACCCTCATCAGCCTTGTGATGAGAAACCGTGGCACTTGGGCAGCAATGATGGGATGGGCAGCAATAGTAAGTTACAGTCGCATCTACCTGGGTGTACACTATCCTGGCGACATACTCGGAGGCATCATTGTGGGAATGTCAATGGCTTTTCTCGTCTTTTGGCTATGGAAAAAAACGCCTTCAAAATGGCATATTCCTGCAGCTAATGAACTCTTCTGCCAAAATGATGCAAAAATCATCAACTACACCACAGTGTTTAACTTGCTGATTATAGCACTCATTGCCATATTTTAGGCATTTTGAAAAAAAATATACTCAAAAATATTTTGAAATTAGCAACTTTTGTAATAATTTTATAGCATAAAACAATTAAGTAACACCATTTATTAACTAATTTAATTTACATAATCATGCCAAAAACAATTCCATTCAAAGAGCTTCGTCGCATCAAAGACAGTTTACCAGAAGGATCAATCCACAAAATCGCGGATAAACTGAACATGACAGACCAATCAGTGCGTAACTATTTCGGTGGTTCTAACTATGAATACGGCACAAACATGGGCGTACATATTGAACCAGGTCCTGACGGTGGTTATGTAGTTCTCGACGATACAAAAATTTTAGATATGGCCCTCGAAATTCTCGGTGAGAAGGAGGAAGCCTAAAAAAGTAGAAAACAAGAAATCATTGCATGGGGCCAGACATTCTAATCAATGTGAGGTTCCATGCTTTTTATATATTCCACCCTATTCACAAGTATTTGCACCCTGAATAATCATGTCAACTCAAAGCAACAACGATCCAAATCGTCTCATCACGCTCGCCATCCACACCTACGACCATGCCGTGATTCTGAAATCCAGGCTTGAGCAAGCAGGCATCACCTCTGTGCTCCACAATGTGAACCTGTCGGAACCTGTGGTGTCGGCAGGCGTGCGCGTACGCATCCGCGAAAAGGATTTGCCTAAAGCATTGGCTGTGGTGGAAAGTGAGCAGTTCATTCCTGTAAGCACCACACCCAAGAAGGGAATGAAGGTGTTGATTCCTGTAGATTTCAGCGATTATTCCATAAAAAGTTGCCTCGTGGGCTTTGAATATGCTCACCGCTACAACGGCAGTGTGGTGCTTCTGCACGCCTATATGAATGCAGAACGCAAATTTGCCTTGCCATTTAGCAGCGACAAATATGATAGAGTGGGTATCGCCGACAGTACACTTCGCTCAAAAGCACTGCTGGCAATGAAGGACTTCCGTTCAAAACTTGAAAAGATGATTGTGGACCAGCAATTGTCGAATGTGTCGTTCGAAACTGCCGTACGCGAAGGTGTGGCCGAGCAATGCGTGCTCAATTGTGCTGATGAAGTGAAAGCACAGCTCATCGTGATGGGCACTGCCGGCACGAGCCAAAAAGAACGAGCAGCATTGGGTAGCGTAACTGCAGAAGTGCTTGATGCCTGCAAATTCCCAATTATGGCTATTCCCAAAAATACGGAAGCCGACCGATTGGCACAAATCAAGAATGTGGTGTTTTTCAGTAATCTCATCCCCAACGATTTGCTTTCTTTCGACATGTTCTCTCACCTGCTTTCGGTAAAAGGGATGAAGGTGAGCATCGTGCCA
>JAKSMA010000052.1 GCA_024400895.1 Muribaculaceae bacterium
AGAGATTAGAAGTTAGAGATTAGAAGTTAGAGACTCTGGCTCGTAAATCTCGAAAATTCGATAACTCGATAACTCGATGACTCGATGACTCGATAATTCGCTAAATAAACAATTCAGCCTCACCCTTTTACAGATGAGGCTGAGTTTTTTTTTTATATTTCTGATTTAGCTCATTTTGCAGCCTTCGATGGTGAAGCCGCGGAGGAAATCGGCGGTGGGCATACGGCGCTTGCCTGCCACCTGAAGCGATAAGATTTCAATCTTGGCATCGACACAAGCCACCCAAAGGCGCTTGCCATCGGTGGTGATGGTGCCAGGCACAAGACCTTCCACAGCCGCCTCTGGCTCTGCGGTGGCGAACACCTTGGTGGAATGCGCCACTCCAGCGGCATCCACTATCTCGGTCCACGCTGCGGGATATGGCGAAAGGCCACGCACATGGTTGTAGATTTTCTCTGCAGGCCAGTTCCAGTCGATACGGCAAGTGTCCTTGAAGATTTTTGGCGCAGGAGTTGGCTCTTCGCCAGCTGTGAGCATTTCCTCTTGCGGAATGGGCTTTACCGTGCCAGCAATGATGGCGTCAACGGTCTCAATCACCATACCTGCGCCCATCATCATCAGGCCATCGTGAATGGTTTCCACATTGTCGTGGCGGCCGATAGGCAGCGACTTCTGCTGAATCACATCGCCAGTGTCGATTTCATGCTTCAAGAAGAAGGTTGTCACACCAGTCACGGTGTCGCCATTCATCACAGCCCAGTTGATAGGCGCAGCGCCACGATATTTAGGCAACAACGAAGCGTGGAGATTGAAGGTGCCCAATGGAGGCATTGTCCACACCACTTCGGGGAGCATACGGAAAGCAATAACGATAAACAGGTCGGCCTCCAAGCCTCGGAGTTCGCTCACGAAAGCTTCATCTTTCAGCTTCACAGGCTGCATCAAATGCAAGCCCTGCTCCACTGCATATTTCTTCACATCGCTCTGCAGCAAGTGGTGGCCACGGCCGGCAGGCTTGTCGGGCATTGTGACAACGCCCACCACATTATACCCGCCTTCCACAAGGCGCTTGAGGCTCTCCACAGCAAAGTCGGGAGTGCCAAAAAACACTATCTTTAAATCTTTCTTTTCCATGTTAGGCAAAATTTTGCGTTATCCCCTATCGCGCCCACATTAATCATAACTGTAGTGCTTGAGCACCTGACGATAGGAGTTGAATATCTTTGATTTTGACACGAATCCCACATAGCGACCATTCTCCACCACGGGGAGATTCCATGCGCCAGTGTTGTCGAACATTTTCATCACTTTATCCATCGGCGTTCCCACTTCCACCTTTGCCGGCGGCATCGACATGAAGCGGTTCACGTGCATACGGCGATACAAGTCGGGGCGGAACATGATGTTACGAATATCGTCGAGCAACACGATACCAAGCAGATTGTTTTCATCGTCGGTAACAGGAAAAAGGTTGCGGCGGCTCTGCGATATCACATCCACCATTTCTTTCAAGCTCATATCGGGATGCACAGGAATGAAGTCGGTTTCAATCACGCTGTCCATTTTCAGCAGCGTGAGCACAGTCTTGTCTTTTTGGTGGGTAAGCAATTCGCCTTGCAGCGCCAGACGCTTGGTGTAGATGCTGTAGTTGGAGAAGAGACGCGAAGTACCATAGGAAATGGCAGCTACAATCAGCAGTGGCAAAAACAGTGCGTAGCCACCGGTCATCTCCGCGGTAAGGAAGATGGCCATCAGCGGAGCGTGCATAACGCCTGCCATAACGCCTGCCATGCCCACAAGGGCGAAATTCTTTGTCGACAGCGGCATTGAAGCGTCGACCATCCCCATCGAGTTTACCGTGTAGGCAAAGAAGAAACCTGCCATGCAGCCCACATAAAGCGAAGGCGCAAACGTACCACCCACACCGCCACCGCCATTGGTGGCACTGGTAGCGAACACTTTCATCAGGCAAAGCGCCCCCACAATCATAATCGTGGCGCCAACATTGCTACGCATCCCGTAGAAAAGGCTATTATTGAAGATGTTCTCCACATCGCCATTCAACAGCGAATTGATGGATTCATAACCTTCACCAAACAGTGGCGGGAACACGAAGATGAGCACACTCAGCAAAATGGAGCCTAACAAGAAACGGTAGCGAGGATGCGAAATGCGGCCGAACATGCGTTCCATCACTTCAATCATCTTGGTGAAATATACAGAAATCAGACCGCAGAACACGCCCAGCAGCACCACATAAGGGATGCGAGAGGCATAGAACATTTCGCTTTGGGTGAAGAAGAATTCCACATTGTAGCCCGTGAACACATACGCCACAGTTGCGCCAGCCACCGAAGCCATCATCAACGGCATCACAGAGCCGGCAGTAAGGTCGAGCATGAGCACCTCTACGGTAAACAGCACGCCTGCTATCGGGGCCTTGAAGATGCCGGCAATACCAGCCGCTGCACCACACCCCACAAGCATCATGAGCATATGTGGCGACAAGCGGAACGCCTGACCGAGGTTGGAACCTATAGCGGCCCCCGTAAACACGATAGGGCCTTCGGCTCCGACCGAACCACCGCAACCAATAGTCACCGATGACGATGCCAGTGAAGCATACATATTGTAGAATTTCAGACGGCTTTTCTTTTGAGCAATGGCGTAGAGCACACGCGTAACACCGTGAGAGATATTGTCGCGCACCACATAACGCACATAGATGCCCGTGAGGAAAATACCCACAATTGGGAACACCAAGTAATAGTAATTGGCTTGTGAAGCATCGGCAACGCTGTTCACCAAATCAGAAATCGTACCAATCAAGAATTTCAACAGCACCGCAGCCAAGCCGGATGCCACACCTATGATAATGGCCAGAATCACCACAAACGACCTCTCCGGCAAGTGCTGCTCACGCCATCGGAGCAATCGCATATACCAGCCTTCAGTGTTGCGGCTTGCTTTTTCTATTATCGTTTCCTCTGAATATTTTTCCATTTATAGTCCTCTTCCCTTAATAACAATCTTTATCGTGTAAGCAATGATTTTCAAGTCGTTAAGAATCGACATATTATCAAGATAGAGCAGGTCATAACGTAAGCGCTCTATCATTTCGTCAACATCTTTTGCGTAACCAAATTTCACCTGACCAAGCGAAGTGACACCCGGTCGCACTTTATGAATCAGCGAATAAGCAGGCTCACGCTCCAGAATCATCTTGGCGTAGTATTCACGCTCCGGACGAGGTCCAACCATCGCCATATCGCCTTTGAGCACATTCCAGAACTGAGGCAACTCATCAATGCGGTATTTACGCATAATGCGCCCCAACTTTGTGATACGGGGGTCGTTATCGCTCGACAATTGTGGCTTTCCGGCCTGTTCTGCCCCATCCACCATCGTGCGGAATTTCACGATTTTGAATGGCTTGTTATGAAGTCCCAGTCGCTCCTGCGAATAGAACACCGGGCCTTTTGAATCGCATTTAATGAGCACAGCCACAATTGCATATACAGGCAAAAGCAAGATGAGTGCCGCAATTGAGCACATCACATCAAGCACACGCTTAATGTTTTTAGCACTTTCGTCCATGTGGCTGCTCGAAACATCCACCAATGGATCGCCAGAGAAGTCGAAGATGCGCGAACGCGAGAGCATATTGAAGCGCTCAGGCGTTACCTTGATGGGCAAATCATAAACATAAAGGCGGTTGATGGTGGCCAACACCACCTTGTTGTCTTGATTGGTTGGAACCACTATCAGTTCCTTCACATCTTCCTTACGGCACACTTCGGCAATGTCGGCAAAAGTGTAAACAGGCAAATCGATGTCTTTCACGCGATTTTCTCCTGGCACATCCACATATCCCACTACATGGTAGCCTGTAGACTGACGCATCTTGTTGAGCTTTTCCACAAATGCAAAGGCCGAAGCACCTGCACCAACCACCAGCGTATTAAAACGCCAACGGCGATTCTTGATGTTAGATGACGTTCGGGCAGTGATAAGCACACGACAAATGTAGGTAAGGAAGAAAAGCAGGGCAAACAAGATGAGAATAATCTCGTAGTTGAACCCACGATTATCGGTCATCATGTCATTGATGAGCGCGATGAAGAATGCCAGCAAAGTGTTGACCACCTCTGATTTGAATGTGGTAACCAATTCTGCCAAACGCGATTTGCGGAACACCTCATTGTAATAGCCCGAGAGATAGTAAACGCACATCATCAGCAGTGGCAGAACCACCTGTCCGACAAGAATCATACCACTCGACAAGAAATCGCCAATGTTGGTGTAGCCTCTAACGCCTCCCAACTGGAAGCGAAAGCAGTTGTAGGTAAACCAAGCCACATTAGCCGTGAAAAAATCGGCCAATACGTATTTAAGTCGTTGTAATTTATCGCTAATCAAAGTGTTTCCTTTCAGTGTTTAGGCTATCTTAGCAAGCCCTATCGAAGAATTTTGAAAGTGCCATCGCTTCCGAGCATAATGATATTTGAAGCATCTGCAGGTTTAGTATCATCCTGCCGGTATTTCACAACATAATCCACTCCTTCAACGATTTCTTTTGTGATTTCTGAAAAAATCTTGGGTGATGGAGCCCCGCTCACATTCGCGCTGGTCGATACTATCGGACGGCCAAATCTTGCACAAAGTTCGTGCGAAAATTGCTCGTGCGAAATACGAATGCCCAAGCTGTCGTTGTCGCCCAACAGATTTGGAGCCACATTAAACGCTCCTTCATACACGATAGTGAGCGGTTTCACAGCCACATGAATCAGTTCCGTGGCCATTTCCGGCACATCCACCACATAATGGTCGAGATGCTCATCGCTGTCGAGGAGCACAATAAGCGCTTTGCTGTCGGAACGCTTTTTCAGTTCATACACTTTCTTAACTGCTGAAGCATTTGTAGCATCACATCCGATGCCCCAAATGGTGTCGGTGGGATAAAGAATCAAACCGCCACGCTTCAGCACTTCAATGCATTTCTGTATATCTTCTTTCATCAATTCTCTTAGTCGTTCTGTTCAAAGAAAGAGCACTGACACATTTCAAGCTCATTCTAAATAGCAAAGATAATGAAAAGAACACGATTATCAAAGCAAATAACGGAATTTTCAATCCAAAAAAAATCAAAAAGAAGACTAATATTACACAACACCCTTATGACAGAACAAATTAAACAATTATCTTTGCAGAAGAAAAAAACGTAAAATTATGAAATTGACAGTACTCAAGTATATCACAGCTGCACTGATGCTCGGATCAGCCACAACGGCTTTTGCTCAGGGCAAAGTAATCTACACAGGCGAACTTGCTAAACACGTGAAAGGCTACAACGGCCCAACACCGCTGAGCATCACTGTAGAAAACGGGAAAATCGTCAGCATCGAAGCAGATGCAAACAACAGCGAAACGCCAAGATACTACAAGATGGCGCAAAAGAAGATTTTCCCTCAATTTATTGGTAAAACCGTGGAGGAAGCTCTTGCCCTGAAAGCAGATGGTGCAACAGGAGCTACCTACTCTTCCAAAGCAATTGTGGAAAACATCAAACTTGGCTTGAAAGACTATCAATCATCTGCTAAAAAATCAACAAAAAAGGCTGCTAAAAAGTCAAAAAAGAAGAAAAAGTAACTTCTCATTCCCAAGCGGTTACACCCAAACACCAAATATTTTATATACCTTGATTTTGTGCACAGAAATCATGCGCAAAAGTGATTTCATTTATCCAATTTCAAACGGATAATATCGTTGATATTTGTGGTGTATTGCTTGCTGATATACTCACATTTCAGGTGCCAACGCTTGCTGTAGCCCTGCACCGCCATGCGGATGGTGTTGTGCCCATTTTTACGGTTGATTTCATCAATGGCACGGCTCAGTTGCGCTTGCTTTTCACGGTTAACAGTGTCGAAAAGATTGCCTTGAATTGGACTTGAATCTATGATGTTCCACACCAGCACTCCCGCCTTTTTGTAGGAATATTTACCATCGCCTTTCCACGCCAAACGAAGCATGTTCACTGCATAGTTCACAATTTCATTCAAATCGGATGTTGGCACCAATGGATAAAAGGTTTGATAAATGTTGTCGGTAGGCAAATCGGTGCGAAATCGATTGGTGTAGGCAAAAATTGTAATTGCCTGGCAAACTGTGTTTTGTCTTCTCATTTTAGCACTGCACCTGGCTGCAAAATTAGCGATAGCCTCTTCCACATCAGCACGATTTGAAAGACCCTTATCCGGAAAACTTCTACTGGTGCATATACTCAATTTATGAGGCAACTCCTCAATATCGATACAGCTCTCCCCTCGCAATTCCTTCCAAGTTCTCACACCAGTGATAGTGAGCATTCGTTGCACCCAATCCTGCGATTTCTGCGTCAAGTCCCATGTCGTGCGCACACCATGGTACTTGAGTTTATCCACCGAACGCCAACCTATTCCCCACACATCTTCTATAGGAAAAAGCTTCAGCGCCTTCTCGCGTTTTTCCTCCGTATCAATAAGGCAACACCCTTCATAACCAGGGTATTTTTTTGCGAATTTACTACCCATTTTAGCAAGCGTCTTTGTGGGAGCCACACCCAACGAAATCGGGATTCCCGTTCCCTTAGTCACCTCGCGCACAATGCGTTTGCCATAGTCATTCAAATAAGCAGAATCGCCCAAGTCGCTTAAATCAATGAAAGCCTCATCAATGCTGTAGATATCCACGCGAGGCGTGTATCTCCCGAGCATTGTGTGCACCCTTCGGCTCATATCGCCGTACAAATTATAGTTGGAAGAAAACACCGCCACCTTTGCAGCCTCCAATTGGTCCTTCACCTGATAAAACGCGCCGCCCATATTGATTCCCAAGCGCTTAGCTTCTTCACTTCGAGCAATCACACACCCATCATTATTCGACAACACAACGACAGGCTTCCCCACAAGGTCGGGGTGAAACACCCGCTCGCAGGAACAATAAAAATTGTTGCAGGCGGCAAGTCCAAAAAGTTGCATCGTGAACTGTTATTGTCTACCGGCTCTTCGTGGAAGCGTCTGATGCAGAATGTCATCACGCCCCAAATCAGAAAGTTGTTATCTTCAGTCACTTTTATAGGTTTGAAATCGGCATTGGCAGGCATCAGCCAAGCACAACCTTCTCGTTCATCTACATGAAAACGCTTCAAAGTGAACTCACCATCAATAAAAGCCGCAACGATATCGCCCTCCGAAGCCTCAAGGCTCTTGTCAATCACCACAAGGTCGCCATCGCAGATGCCAGCATCACGCATAGAATTACCTTCTACCCGCGCATAAAATGTGGTTTCGTTGTCACGAACAAGGATTTTCCCCAAATTAATAGCATCGGAAGTATAATCTTGCGCCGGACTGGGGAAACCCGCCCGCAAACTGCCACCATATGGCACATCAATTAATGCCTCGGCGTCGGCCGAAAACATCTGAAGCCTTATTTCCTGTTTTTGTAATGTCATAAATAAATCCGAAGTTGAGTGTGTGCTTATCAAATGATTTATGCAAAGTTAGCAATTCTTTATTATTCTTCCCATACCTTCCACACAAAAAATATCAAAGAGTAACGCTTGTCAATAACTGATATGCCTGTGAGCTTCACCCTTATCAAACAACATGAACTCTGGCAGATATGACCCCAGAGCTGACAGGAAAAAGAATACGCCCGCAATGCATAACGAACGCTTACGTCCCTGTCCCTGTGCAAACACACCGCTCAATGCACTACCAAGAATACAACCGATAAGGGCGCTTGAGCATGTGAAACCGTGCCAAAAATCAGAGTAATTAAAATCTGGTGCACTCAAAAAAAAAGGCTTGAAGACCTTTTTCCGTTCCAGAAACGACCGCTGTGTCGTAACCAAAAAGAAGACCACCGAGCACAGCCACGAGTACGATTGAAAACAGGTAGGGCTTGCTACCTTGTGTATTTTGACTCATATTACAATACGTTTTTTAGAAATGAGCCCGCATTTTATTGCAGGCCCAATAATTTGTAATTCTCAATTACTTAGCGTAGAGAGCTACGAGAGTTTCATACTTTTCTTGCTTGCCGCTTACTATAGCAGGTTCGCCGTTAGCCTTAGCATAGTCTACGAGTTGTTCAAGAGTGAGTTTTCCTTCTTCGAAGTCCTTACCCACACCTGCATCAAAGCTTGCATAACGCTGCTTCAACATAGCAGGAATTTCGCTCTTTTCAACGATTGCTGCAGCATTGAGAAGTGCACGAGCCATAGCATCCATACCACTGATGTGAGCGATAATGAGGTCTTCAAGGTCGGTGCTATTACGACGAATCTTAGCGTCGAAGTTGCTACCGCCATTGCCAAGACCACCATTGCGAATGATTTGGAGCATTGCGAGGGTGAGTTCGTAGTTGTCGATTGGGAATTGGTCGGTATCCCAGCCATTTTGAGCATCGCCGCCAGTGTTGAGAACGAAGTTGTGGTCATAGCCGTTACCGTTCTTCAATTGCTCATCGTCGGCCTTGATATCCTTGCCGATTGGTTTGCTCTTGCGGAAGTCAAATGGTGTGCCAGCCACAGCCTGCATTGTGCCATTTGTCATAAATGTAGAGTCGATTGGGGTGATACTGTCGGCACTAATCATCAATTCTTGAGCCATCACATCCTTTGAAAGGTCACCAAGGTTGAAGTAAGAGTGGTTAGTGAGATTGAGAATGGTGGTAGAGTCGGTAGTAGCGCTGTAATCAATCTTCAGTTCATTGTCGTCGGTGAGCGTGTAGGTCATCTTCACGGTCACATTGCCAGGGAAGTTGGCCACTGCTGCAGAATCTTGCAGTGTCATTTCCAATGTATGTTCATCCACCTGGTTGGCGTCCCACATTTGGCGATGATAGCCTTCTGGTCCACCGTGCAGGCAGTGTCCGTAGTTGTTCTGTAAAAGCTGGTATTCTTTTCCTTCGATGGTAATCTTTCCTTGAGCGATGCGGTTGCCATAACGTCCGATGGCAGCACCAAAGTTGTTGTCCTCGTTGTTCACATAATCTGCGATAGAATCGAAGCCGAGAACCACGTCTTGCATTTCGCCATTCTTGTTTGGCACCATAATAGAGACGATGCGAGCGCCAAAGTTGGTCACGCACACTTCCATGCCATTTTTGTTGGTAAGCACATAGAGGTGATTTTCTTTACCCTTCACGGTCGATTCAAAATCAGCCATCTTCAAACCCGACAAGGTGGTTTCGGCCGAGTCGGTGCTATTGCAAGCTGCAAAAGCCTAATGCCACAGCAGTTGCCAAAGAAAATAAAAAAGCTTTTTTCATTGTTTACAGTTGTTTTTAATGTCTGTTCTATGTAATGATATTTATTACAAATATAGACATACAAAAATAAAAATGCCCCAAAAAGGACATTTTTTATATAAATTACCAAATTTGCGACAATTTTACTATTTCAGAAGCTCCATAGCAATGGCAGCACAGGCTTCGGCATCGGCAATGGCATTGTGATGATTTTCGAGGTTGAAACCGCAATACGCCGCCACAGTGGGCAATTGATGGTTGGGGAGCACATCTTTCAGCAGATGACGAGACGCTCTGCTGGTGCAATGAAACTCAAAGTCGGGATAGTCCAACTGATAGGTGCGGAACACCGCTTTCAGGCAGCCTTCATCAAATTTACAATTATGAGCCACCAGAGGAAGTCCTTCAATTAATGGCGCCACCTGTGCCCAAACATCAGGGAAACGAGGTGCATGTTCCGTATCCTCTTTTTGAATGCCATGGACAGCCACATTCCAGTAGAGATAATAGTTGGGGGTGGGATGGATAAGGCTATAGAACTTCTCTACCACTTCCCCATCGCGCACCACAACCACGCCAACGCTACACACACTTGAAGGTGAATTGTTGGCCGTTTCAAAGTCGATAGCGGCAAAGTTGCCATTCAAGTGTGGCGCCACATATGGTATCTTTTTCTTTTTCGAACGTGTCTTTGGAATGTCTGCCATCCGTAATTATGATTCAAAAAGCTTACTACTGCTTCAGTGCTTCTGCCACAGCCTTTTCAAGTTCTTTGCCCCGCAAACCTCGCTGAAGGATGGTGCCGTCGGGGGAGAAAACTATAATTTCAGGGATGCCCATAATGGAGTAGGCATCGCTACCCGCATTTTGTGCATTCAGCATCTGAGGATATGGAATCTTCAGTTCTGTAATAGCCTTCTTTGTTTCTTCAGGGTCGTCCCATGTAGCGATGCCGAGCACCACAATCTTGTCGCCATATTTTTTATATAGCTCAATCAGATTGGGTATCTCGTTGCGACATGGCACACACCAACTTGCCCAGAAATCGGCCACCACAATCTTTCCTTTGCCCACATAGTCGCTCAAATGCTCGGTTTTACCCTTGTATGTGGCTGCGAAATCCACGAATTTCGCACCAGCAAGCGTGCTGCAGGTCTTGTCGATAGCGGCCTTTATTTCCTTTCCCACCACCGAATTTTTCAATTCGGGATGAATCAATTCAAACAATTTCAGCATATCGGCAGGCGGAACCATGCTTCGGAACGCCTCGTTGCCCACAACCAGCAGCGAACGCACATCGGCAGAATGCTCCTGCACGAACGAAATGATTTCTGATGGCGACACATTTGTGCCGTTGACCACTTTAGAAATCATATCAAAGGCATCGTAGTTGATAGGAGTGCCATCGGCGCACTGCAATTCATTCTCTACAGCAATATCTCCGGCTTCAAGTGCCACATACACCACAGCCTGCACTTCTGAATGGTTGACATAAGCCACAAGCTTTGCTATATCTTTTTCGGCAGCTTCGCCTTTAAACACGTATTTTCCATTCTCGGCTTCGGTGAGCGTGGACACATGCTGCCCATTCACGAAAAATGACACAGAATCGATACTGTTGCCTGTGGCCAACACACGCTTCATGTCCCATGTTAAATTATAATCGCCAGGGCCACCCAAAGAAGTTTTCTTGTTGCACGACGCCGCCATTAGCATTGCCACCAAAACTAAAAATATTCCGATTTTCTTCATATTATCATCAAATAAACTTCTTCAAAATTACAATAACACCACCATCTCTGCAAAGTTTTGCCCTGAAAAATCCACATTTTAAGTTTTATTCGTATATTTGCCATTACAAAAATAAAACGGCGCTATGATAAAAAGAATATTCATATTGATTTCGCTATTCATATGCTTCACCCAAATGGAGGCTGCTACCGGTACGGTGGTGAAAAACGCTTCGTCGATGACCCGAACCGGCACTTACCGCATCACGAAAGAACTGAAAGCATCCAGCATCAAAATTGGCGACAATTCCACCATCATCTTTGCTGGAGGTCGCATCACTGGTGCAAAAATCACTGCAAAAAACTTGAAAATCGTGGTTCCCGACAGCAAGACATATTTCAACAACTGCACACTATCGGGCAACATCATCAACTCAAAACTGAAAGCCACCAATTTCGGCTGCAAAGCCGATATGAGCACATTATATAAAAATAAGTGGTCGTATAAAAGTCTACCTCAACAGACTATCGGCTACCGCACTGGTACCGACAATTTCAAGACAATGGAACGCATTGCCACTTTCCTCAATGGCAGCACAAATGTGGATTTTGAATGGAATGGAGCCTTTTTCACTGCTCATCAATCCTCCGCCGCTATCTATGCCCCACCCTACATCCGCATTGAAGGATGCAAAAATATGGTAATGCACGGCGGCGTGCTTATCAGCGGTATTCGCTTTGTCGACTGCAGCAATCTGGAAGTGAGCAACATGGCATCTATGACCTATCACGAATGTCAAGATTTTCACCCAAGCCCCAACACCAGACAT
>JAKSMA010000053.1 GCA_024400895.1 Muribaculaceae bacterium
CTGTACTTGTAGCCGCGGCTCTTGTTGCCGCCTCGGGCAGCATACTCCCATTCCGCTTCAGTGGGCAGGCGGAAGGTCTGGCCGGTCAGGGCGTTGAGCTTGCGGATGAACTCCTGGCAGTCGTCCCAAGAAACATCCTCCACAGGAAGATTGTCGTCTGTCCAATAACTGGGATTGCTGCCCATCACAGCCTCCCACAGCGCCTGGGTTACCTCGGTCTTGCCGATATAGTAGCTGCTCAACGTCACCTGGTGAGTAGGCTTCTCGTCACTATCGGCATCGCTGCCCTGCTCCGAGGTGCCGCCCATGGTGAAAGTGCCGCCATCCACGCTCACCATCTCGAAAGTGACACCGCCCACCGTGTAACTTTTTGTGACACTGCCGTTATCGCCGAGGATGATATTCACAAGCGAGGTTACATCGCTCACATTCACCGTGCCGTTGCCATCCACATCGCACACGTCATCAGCATACGAAGCAGTGCCAAGGATGCGGTTGATAAGAGCTGTTACATCGGCCACATTAATCGCGCCATCGCCATTAATATCACCGCGAGTAAGCGCAAAGCCGCTCACAGCTGTCATCATGACGAGCACAAAAATCATAGTAATCTTTTTCATACTACATATTATCGTTAAATCTGTTAATATCTAAATTTTCAGCCACACCCACAAGCATATAAGGTGATTGCCTATATTCAATACACAAAATTACAAAATCACCAACAAACATACAATTTTTATAGATGGAAACTATTGTAAGCCGCAATTAGTCATTGGAAACGGCTGATTATCCCAAAAAGTGCGCGCATCTTGAAAACTCATCCCAAAGAAAGCCCCCAGCGCTCGCCAATTTTTCGGCAGAAAGAAATCCCCTCCCCTCCAGAATATCAGCCTCCACCCTCACCTCTAATCCCTAATCCCCTTTTGCCATTGCCATGGCCTTGCGAAATACCTATCTTCGCACCAGAGTTCTTTTACGTATTGCCCTTTCAGTATCGTCTTAACTTCTCAGCTTCGCAGGAGCGATAACTTCTTCACTCCCTAACTCCCATACATGCCCACAAACTATCAAATCACAACCTCATGGTGCAAATCTACTTACACTTTTCAATAGAAATTTTAACCATTAAGCCACACTATCCACCTCATTATCAACAAGAAGCACACCCATCCCACGGTCAAAATGGTATCGAAAAGGTGTTTCGGGTGTTTCAGGTGTTTCGGGTGTTTCAGGAGATTCAGGTGTTTCGAGCTATGGCATCCACCAATTCCAACCATAGCACCACCAGCATCGTCCTATCCCCAAAAACCTTTTCAGCGTAAATAACCTCTTCCATCTCCCACGGAAATTCCTGAGACTCCGGGAAAGCCATATTGCCAACAATTCAACCCGGAAAATGCTTCGGGGTGGAATATTTTTTGTAATTTTGTAGTCTATGGCAAAGAGCAACGAACTCACTCCGATGATGAAGCACTTCTACGAGATGAAGGCGAAGCACCCCGATGCGGTGCTCCTTTATCGCGTGGGCGACTTCTACGAAACTTATGGCGAAGATGCCATCACCGCAAGCGAAGTTTTAGGTATCACGCTCACGCGACGCAGCAATGGCGTGGGAGCTGGCATTGAAATGGCGGGATTCCCACATCACGCGCTCGACACCTATTTGCCCAAACTGGTGCGTGCCGGTAAGCGCGTGGCTATCTGCGACCAACTCGAAGACCCGAAACTCACCAAGAAGCTGGTGAAGCGTGGCATCACCGAGCTGGTCACTCCTGGTGTGGTGACCGCGGGCACAATTCTCGACCGCAAGGAAAACAACTTCCTGGCGTCGGTTTGCTTTGGCAAGAAGGTAATCGGAATTTCGTTTCTCGATATTTCCACCGGCGAATTTCTCACCGCTGAAGGGCCGGCAGAATATGTCGATAAGTTGCTCGGAAACTTTGCCCCTAAGGAGGTGCTGATTGAGCGCAGCAATCGCAATAAATTTGCAGATTTGTTCAACACGCGCGTCCTCACTTTCGAACTCGACGATTGGATGATGAGCGAGGAAAGTGCCACCGAACGCCTATTGCGACATTTCCAAACCCAAAACCTGAAAGGTTTCGGCGTGGATGGAATGAAGGAGGGCGTGATGGCAGCCGGTGCCATTCTCCACTACCTCGACCTCACGCAGCACACCCAAATCAAGCATATCACCACACTCGGCCGCATCGAAGCCGACCGCTTTGTGCGTCTCGATAAGTTCACGGTGCGAAACCTCGAACTCGTGGCTCCTATGGCTGAAGACGGTAAAAGCCTGCTCTCGGTTATCGACCGCACGCTCTCACCAATGGGCGCTCGCATGCTACACCGATGGATTTTGTTCCCATTGAAGGACGTGAAGGCCATCAACCGCCGACTCGATGTGGTGGAATATTTCTTCAAGGATGTGGAAGGACGCGAACTGGTGAAGGAACAGCTGGAATTGGTGGGCGACATCGAGCGCCTCATCTCCAAAGTGGCTGTAGGCCGCATTACTCCACGCGAACTCGTGCAACTAAAATGTGCATTGCAAGCCTTAGAGCCCATCAAGCGACTCTGCGAAAGCAGCGACAACGATGTGCTCCGCAGTTTTGGCGACCGCATCAACCTCTGCCAACTCATTCGCGACCGCATCGACGAGGAGGTGAATCCCGATGCACCAAATCAGGTGAACCGTGGCAATGTTATCAAAGCGGGCGTCGACCCTCAACTCGATGAACTGCGCGAAATCTCCGTTTCGAGCAAAGATTACCTGATGCGACTGCAGAAGGAGGAAAGCGACCGCACCGGCATTCCAAGCCTCAAGATTGCCTACAACAATGTGTTTGGCTACTACATCGAGGTGCGTAACGCCCACAAAGACAAGGTGCCGGCTGAATGGGTGCGCAAGCAGACGCTGGTGAACGCCGAACGCTACATCACACAAGAACTCAAGGACTACGAAGAGAAGATTCTTGGCGCTGAAGAAAAGATTCTTCTCATCGAAACCCGTCTTTTTGGCGAACTCGTGGCGGCTGTAACCGACTACATCCCCGCCATCCAGACCGACTCGCAACTCATTGCCCAACTCGACTGCCTCTGCGCTTTCACGCGTGCAGCAATTGAGAACAAATACAATCGCCCCGTCATCAACGAGGGCCTTGATATCGACATCAAGCAAGGACGCCACCCCGTAATCGAAAAGCAGTTGCCTCCTGGCGAATGCTATGTGCCCAACGATATTCACTTGGGCAACGACGACCAGCAAATCATGATTATCACAGGTCCGAATATGGCTGGTAAGTCGGCATTGCTCCGCCAAACCGCCCTCATCACCCTGATGGCGCAAATCGGATGCTATGTACCTGCCGACTCGGCGCAAATCGGTATGGTCGACAAGATTTTCACACGCGTGGGCGCAAGCGACAACATCTCGCTGGGCGAATCCACTTTCATGGTGGAAATGACTGAAGCAGCATCCATCCTCAACAACCTGAGCGAACGCTCTCTGGTGCTGTTCGACGAATTGGGGCGCGGCACCTCTACCTACGACGGCATCTCTATTGCATGGAGCATCGTGGAATACATTCACGAAGGCCGTGCACATGCCAAGACGCTCTTCGCCACTCACTACCACGAACTGAACGAAATGGAGAAATCGTTTAAGCGCATCCGCAACTACAATGTGAGCGTGAAGGAAATCGATGGCAAGGTGGTGTTTGTGCGCAAACTCGAGAAGGGTGGCAGCGAACACAGTTTTGGTATCCATGTGGCTAAACTCGCCGGTATGCCTCGCAGTATCGTCGACCGCGCCGACGAAGTACTTGCCCAACTCGAAGCCAACAATCGCAACGAGCAAGTGGTGACCAAAGACCTTGGCGAAGTGGGACAGCAACGCAGTGGCTATCAAATGTCGTTCTTCCAGCTCGACGACCCTGTGCTCAGCCAAATCCGCGACCAAATTCTCGGGCTTGATATCAATAACCTCACCCCAATGGAGGCCCTCAACAAACTCAACGACATCAAGTCCATCATCACAGGCAAATAAGCACAGCCCACCACCACAAAAGCATCACGCGGCCACCGCATCGAAAACCGAATCAAGCCCGCAGTAGTTTCTTATCCAAATCCGCCTTTTTGGTTTGGATTTTAGCAGATTTTCCGAGTTTTTTGGTTTGGATTTTAGCTTTTGGTTTGGATTTTAGCAGATTTTTCGAGTTTTTTGGTTTGGATTTTAGCAGATTTATGTAATTTTGCAGATATAATATTTTTTGCAAAACCACCACAATCATGGCATATTTCAAACGACATATCGACTTTCAATTGCAAGAGTGGAAAAACGCCCTTCATCGTAAACCGTTGCTGATACGCGGTGCACGACAAGTGGGAAAATCTACTGCAGTAAGGGAGTTTGGCAAGTCTTTTCATAACTTTGTAGAAATAAATCTGGAACGCCAGCCCGACTTGTGCCAACTATTCACACCAAATATCGATGTAAAAAAAACATGTAAAAACCTAAGTGGCACATTGCATAAACCCATCATTCCTGGAGAAACACTGCTTTTTATTGACGAAATACAGGTGTGCATGGAAGCAATAATGGCGTTGCGCTATTTCAAAGAAGACTACCCCGAATTACACGTAATAGCTGCAGGTTCGCTTCTTGAATTCGCTCTTGAAGAAGTACCCTCATTTGGCGTAGGGCGAATCCGGTCTTTATATATGTATCCATTCTCGTTTGATGAATTCTTGATGGCGCAAGGAATGGAATTAAGCGTCGACTACAAAAAGAAAGCCACAAGCGAATCCCCCTTGCCTGATCTTGCGCACAAGAACCTCATCGACCAACTGCGTTCGTTCTATCTTGTGGGGGGAATGCCTGCCGCAGTCACAGAATGGATAGAATCACATAATTATATGGCAGTTTCACGAATCCATAACGACATTCTTGAAACCTACCAAGACGATTTTGCTAAATATAAAAAGAGGGTTTCTCCCATACTTCTCCGACAAGTATTTCGCTCGGTGGCTTTGCAAGCCGGCTCCAAATTCGTTTACGCCATCGCCTCAAAAGATGTTCGTTCAAACATGGTGAAAGAAGCATTACATCTGCTTTCACTCGCAGGTCTGATAGTACCCGTGAAGCACACAAATGCCAATGGACTACCTTTGGGGGCTGAAGAAAATAGTAATTATGTGAAATATCTTTTCTTCGATTTGGGCGTGATGCAAACCATGCTTGGCACACCAGCCTCCGAAACTCTATTGGCAACAGATGTAGACTTCGTAAACAAAGGTGCCGCTTCAGAAATGTTCGCAGGATTGGAATTAATCAAATATAGCGACTGTTTCATAAAGCAAGAAGTACACTACTGGCAAAACAACACAAAAAATAGTTTAGCAGAAGTCGACTATCTCACTGCGAAAGACGGGAAGATTCTTCCCATTGAAGTAAAGGCAAGTACACAAGGAAGCATGCAAAGTCTATGGATATTCATGCGAAAACACAAAATTCATGAAGCTATCCGCACTTCTTTGGAAAATTTCAGTCAATTGTATTACTACGATAAAGAAGCTGAACAAGATGAGCGACATGTAGAAATCATTCCACTCTATGCTATAAGCAACATCCTATGACTACAACCGTGGTTTTGAGGATTGAGGAGCGTGGTGGTTTCGCTTTTTTATTGTAAATTTGCATTGCAAAACCAAAAAACCAAAAAACTATATATGGAAGTAATCAATCTATGTGAGCACGACTCTTTGGTGAGCCAATACATGCTCGAACTCCGCGACAAGAACATTCAAACCGACCGTCTTCGTTTCCGCACCAATGTGAAGCGCCTGGGCCAAATCATGGCTTACGAAATTTCGAAGCGCCTCCAGTTTGCCGACCGCGACACTGTCACTCCTCTTGAAGTGGCACACACTCGCACCATTGCCGACCAAGTGGTGCTCGGCACTATTTTCCGTGCGGGTCTGCCTCTGCACGAAGGCTTGCTCAGTTATTTCGACAATGCCGAAAATGCTTTCATCTCGGCTTATCGCGAATATGTGGACGGCAGCGACGAATTCGTTATCCGCACCGAGTATTTGGCAAGCCCCAGCATTGGGGGCAAAACTCTTGTCATCGCCGACCCTATGCTTGCCACAGGCTGCTCTATGGAAGTGGCTATTCAAGGATTCTTGCAGAAAGGCACTCCAAAGCACATCCACATCGCAGTGGTCATTGCCACCGACCAAGCTATTGAATATGTAAAGAATCACCTTCCAGAAGGCGTGGATGCCACAATCTGGGCTGGCGATGTCGACCATGTGCTCAACGCCCACAGCTACATCGTGCCAGGTCTCGGCGATGCCGGCGACCTCCTCTACGGCGAAAAATAAACCAGGAATCAGCACTCCTAACGACATAATACACCGACTCCCCAACCACTTGTCAGCTATTGGGGAGTCGTTATGTTATTCAGGAAGATGAAATTTATTTCTTTGATGCTATCGGAGGATTGTTGTCGGTATACATCTTTACATCGAGGTGGCCTTCCCACAAAAAATAGCGGGTCTCACGCGCAATCACACCACTGAGCAAGAGCACTACTAAAAGGTTCGGAATAATCATCAATGCATTTGTGCAATCAGTCACATTCCAGAACAAGTCGATTTCGTTAGTGTAACCAATGTAAACAAACGCCACAAACAGTAAGCGGAAAACATACTTCGCGATTCCACCTTTCAGAAATTCTACAGCCTGCTCTCCGTAATAGCACCAACCAAGGATTGTGGTAAATGCAAAGGTACACATACCTGCTGTCAGTATCGGTACGCCAATCAACGGAATATTACTGAATGCGGCTTGGGCAAGGCCGGCGCCATCGCTATAGGCAATGGATGGGTCGGCAAGAATGCTGCTCACAATCACAATGCCAGTGACACCACAAACCACCACAGAGTCCCAGAATGTGCCAGTAGAAGCCACAAGTGCCTGACGAACAGAATTCTTGGTTTGAGCGGCAGCGGATGCGATGGCGGCTGTACCGAACCCCGACTCGTTACTGAACAAGCCACGCGCCATACCGTAGCGCGCCGCAATGATCAATGAAGAACCAACAAAACCTCCACCTACAGCCCGTGTAGGGAAGGCTGACGAGCAAATCGTCTTAATAGCAGGAATCAAAAATTCATAATTGATGGCCAGCACAAGGCAACAGCCCAAAATATAGAATAGTGTAATCAGCGGAACAACCCACGAGCACACTTTTGCGATTCTTTTCACACCACCCACCACCACTACGACAACAAGCAACGTCACCACCAGCCCAATGATTTGTGACGACACGGAACCGGTATTATCGGCAAAAGAAGCGATCACACTGGCTTGGAATGAACCGCCCACACCCAACGATGTAAAGATAGCTAAGATGGAGAAGATTACCGCCAACCATTTCCAACCCAATCCTTTGTCGATGACATACATCGGTCCACCAGCCATTTTTCCGTCAACTGTACGTTCGCGATACTTCACACCCAAGAGAGCTTCACCATACTTGGTGGACATACCCAAAACACCTGTCAGCCAGCACCAAAACACCGAACCGGGGCCACCAAGCGCTACAGCCGTTGCAACACCCACAATGTTACCCGTACCAATGGTTGCAGCCAAAGCTATGGCCAACGAGCCGAATTGCGACACGTCGCCCGCCGAATCTTTGTCCGGAGTTATCGAGAGTTTGATAGCCTTGAAAATATAACGCTGCGGAAACTGTAAGCGCACAGTCAGGAACAAATGCGTCCCCAACAGGAGCAATACCAGAGGCCAGCCCCACAGATATTCGCTCAAGGTTATAAAGAAATCGTTTATACTTCCATTCATTTGAAAAGCAAATAGCTTAAATTACAAGTCTTTGATATTTATCGTAGTATTTTTGCAAATATAATATGAATAACCAATATTACTATACAATTTCAGTAAAAAAATGCAATTTGTTGAAAAAAAAGCACATTTTATTTTATTGGAAATGTGCTAAATATAGTTCATTTCTTTGAAATAGGCGGATTGCTATCGGTATACATATCTGCTTCGAGGCGGTCTTCCCATAGATAATAACGTGTTTCGCGCACAATCACGACGCTGAGCAGAAGCACTGCCACAAGATTTGGAATTGCCATCAGCGCATTCATGCAGTCGCTCACATTCCACACAAGGTCGAGGTTGATGATGCTACCCAAGAAGATGCACACCACAAATGCCCAGCGATATATGTATTTCATAATACCGCCATTCAAATATTCCATTGCACGCTCGCCGTAGTAGCTCCATCCGAGAATGGTGGTGAACGCAAAGGTGAACATACCGAAACTCAACAATGGCTTACCAATCACAGGGATATCGCCAAATGCCGCATTAGCAAGTTCTGCGCCATCGTTGTAATTAATTGATGGGTCGGCAAGAATGCAACTTACCAGCACCACGCCTGTCACCGCACATATCACCACAGTATCCCAAAATGTGCCAGTCGATGCCACCAAAGCCTGACGCACAGGATTTTTGGTTTGAGCCGCTGCCGCAGCAATAGAAGCAGAGCCAAGCCCCGACTCATTGCTGAACAAACCACGGGCTATACCATAACGAGCCGCTACCAAAATTGTGGAGCCAACGAATCCGCCACCCATAGCCTGTGGAGAGAATGCCGCCGTACAAATCTTCTCACTTGCGGGAATTACAAATTCTGAATTGAGGCAGAGCACATAGCCACAGCCCACAATATAGAGCAATGCCATCATTGGAACTACCCACTCACACACCTTTGCTATGCTCTTCACACCACCTACTACCACAACGCCTGTGAGTAAAGCCACGATTGCACCCGTAAGGTATGGTGACACAGAATATGTCTTCTCAGCCAACGATGCAATGGCGTTGGCCTGCACCGTATTGCCAATACCAAATGAAGCAACAATCGTGAAAATGGCAAACAACACTGCCAGCCATTTCCAACCCAGTCCTTTTTCAAGGGCATACATTGGTCCTCCGGCCATCTGGCCTTCGGCTGTACGCTCGCGATATTTCACCGCCAACAGGCTTTCGCCATATTTTGTCGACATGCCAAACACGCCTGTCAGCCAGCACCAAAGCACAGAACCTGGGCCGCCAAGTGCCACAGCCGTAGCCACGCCCACTATGTTGCCTGTGCCGATGGTTGCAGCTAAGGCCGTTGCCAACGAGCCGAATTGCGACACATCGCCCGACGAATCTTTATCTGGCGTTATGGAGAGTTTGAGCGCTTTGAAAATATGTCGTTGAGGAAAATGAAGGCGAATGGTCAGAAACACATGGGTACCCAGCAGCAAAACAATAGTGGGCCATCCCCAAAGATATCCGCCCAGAGTCACAAAAAAATCGTTCAAATTTTCCATTCTCGGTCTTTACGAAATTAAAAAATGTATATAGTATAAAAGTCGGTTTTAAATATTTTTGCAAAAGTAGTGTGTTTTTCATTAGTTCTCGTCTGTTTGGGTAAAAAAATTGATTTATTGAAAAAAAAGCACGCATTTGTTGGTAAAATACCATTTTTATGGTAATTTTGCCCCATAAAATAAAACACACTATCAGTCATGGCAGATCAAGAAATCATATCCCGCATTAAGTACCTCATCAAGGAACTCAACTTCAAGCAAGCAGAGTTTGCCAAGAAAATTGGCATCGACACCTCCAACCTCTCAAAATATATGAACGAGCGCTTACCTGTGAGCGAATCGCTCATCAATCGCATCGTGGTCAACCTTGGCGTTTCGAAAGAGTGGCTCGAAAAAGGCACCGACATTCCTTTTGCCAAGCACAATTCGCTTCCCGTCACCACAGTGCCCGCAAGCGAGGTTGAGACCATCTCCATGGGCACACCCGTCTACGATATCGATGTCACTGCCGGCACTATGCCACGCGCCCGCATGTTTTCCGACGACCTGGTGGTGGGCCACATCAATCTGCCCGACCTTATCAATGAAAACTGCCGAATCGTGCGCGTGAGTGGCGACTCCATGAGCCCCGTTATCCGCAACGGCGATTTCATCGCTGTGCGCGAACTCACCAACACCCAGCACATCTTTTGGGGACAAATCTATGTGGTGCTGCTCGACGACTACCGACTCGTGAAATATGTGCGCCGCCACGACAACCCTGCCATGGTGATTCTGCGCAGCGAGAACCCAAACTACGACGACATGGAAATTGCACGTAGCGACATCCGTGAACTTATGATGGTGCAAAACATTATCCATCTCGACACAAGAAACTAAACGCAAACAAAAAATGAATACAAATATATCAACACACACTTTGCCCAATGGGCTGAAGTTGGTACATGTGCCAGCCACTCAACGCGTGGGCTGGTGCGGACTGGTGGTCAATGCCGGCAGCCGCGACGACTATGCCGACCGCTTCGGACTGGCTCACTTTGTGGAGCACACCATTTTCAAAGGCACCACACACCGACGCGCTTGGCACATTCTTAACCGAATGGAAACGGTGGGCGGCGAGCTCAACGCCTACACCACTAAAGAGGGCACTGTGCTCTACAGCGTTTTCCCAGAGCCTTATTTGATGCGCGCCATGGAGCTACTGGCCGATTTGGTAATGTATTCCGTGTTTCCCGAATCGGAAATTGAGCGCGAAAAAGATGTGGTACTTGAGGAAGTGGCCAGTTATCGCGACACTCCGAGCGAAGCCGTATTCGACGACTTTGAAGATTTGATTTTCGGTGAAGACAGTAGCATGGGACACAATATTCTTGGCACCGAAGTCCATATCGAAGCCATGGGAAATGCCGATTGCAGCCGCTATCTCAAGCAACAATATGTTCCCGAAAATATGGCATTTTTCTATATGGGCCCTGCCGATGCTACAAAGGTGTTCAGAAATGCCGAAAAACTCTTCGGTCCTATGCACCACTCCCTCAATCGCCCTGAGCGCACCACACCTGCCATCCTCACCCCCGAGCGCAAAGTGATGGACATCAGTTCACATCAGAGCCACACCATTGTGGGCGCACGAGTGCCGGGCATGTACGACGAAGGCCGTTTCGCCTTGGCATTGCTCAACAACCTATTGGCTGGACCAGGCATGAACTCGCTGCTCAATGTGCTGATGCGCGAACGCCGCGGATTGGTCTATACCGTGGAATCGTCTATCGCCAGTTTCACCGACTGTGGTTTGCTCGAAATCTATTTCGGATGCGAGCAAAACAAGGTAAAGAAGAGTCTCGACATCATCGGCAAAACCATCGACCAGTTGGCGCAGTCGCCACTATCTGACGCCCGCCTCGATGCTGCAAAACGCCAATATTGCGGTCAACTCCTTGTTGCATCGCAGAATGTGGACTCCAGAGCCCTGGGAGCAGGCAAGAGCATCCTCGACCGGACTCGTGTGTCGGACAGCGATGCCACTGTGGAGCGCATCAAATCGGTCACCGCCGAGCAGGTACGAGCCGCCGCCGAGCAGCTCACCATCGACAAGGCAAGCATCCTCACCTTCCAATAACACGTCCACCTATGCAGATACTACTTGCAAATGCTAAAATAATGCATTCACATACCGAGGCAAAGCCACAAGGTGTGCCAAAGTTTCAAGACATTGCCAACCGCATTGCCACCGAAATGGCGATGATGGACGTTGACACCATGGCTCAGCTCCTCGGCTGCAACCGTAAAATCGCATTCGAGAACTGGGAGCGCTACCGCTCGTGGGACATCGCTGAAAAGCTGCCGGCCATCATGGCCTACAATGGGCAAGCCTATATGCATTTGAAAGCCCCAACGC
>JAKSMA010000054.1 GCA_024400895.1 Muribaculaceae bacterium
CCTGGCATACGTTCTGATATGTAGTCGACATGCTCTTCGTGTCGACGGCGTTTCTCGCTATAGAATTCGTTGTAGGCAATGCGATAGAGCCAAGTGCCAAAACCCGAAAGGCCCTTAAACGAGCGAATGCCCGTGTAGGCCTTGATGAAGGTTTCCTGAGCCAAGTCGTCGGTGAGGTTTTCGTCGCCCATGGTAAGGTTCATCAAGAACCTTCTCAATCGGGGCTGATAGGCCTCAACGAGCTGGCCGAATGCGCGTCGGTTGTCGCCCAACGCGCATTGTGAAACCAGTTTTATTTCTTCGAGTTTGCTAAGCATAGTGTTGCTCTGTCGTTGCTTTTACTATTGTTGATCAGTTGGTTGAGTGAACACTGGAGGTTGTTCCTCAGTTTTTGGTGCTTCTGGCTGAGGCTGTTTTGGCATTTGAGCCTGCTGTTGCATTTGCCACTGCCAGTAGGCGCGGTCTTGCTGTTGTTCCTTGTAGGTGATGAGGGCTTTCCCCAATCCGAGGAAGGTGAGCATCATCATCATCCACGCCAAAGGTGTTGCGCCAGTTGCTGCAAAGAACAGCGAGAGAGCCAATCCAACGCAAATCAGTTTGATGCTGCCTTTGTAAACTTGATAGTTGGTGCGATAGAACATTGGCGCCTGTTGAGGAGTGTTTGTGTTGTAGGGCACTTGTTGCTGTGGCGTGTTTTGCATAGTCGCTTGTGGATTAGCCTGTGGCGCTTGTGGGGGCATTTGAGGAGCGGCTCCGCGCCAAGCGTCGGGTTGCTGTGGTGCAGCCTTGTAAGGTTGCGAGCCTCCTAATGATGGTGGGAGAGGGTAATTGTTTTCGATAGCCTTCTCAATGGTTCTGTATTTCGCACGGCGATGGAGGAAATAGAAAAGAAGGCAAAGGAAAGTGATGATCACGATGCTGAAGCACACAGTTGCTGTGGCATCGGTGGCTACTTCAGCCCATCGTCCTGCAATTTCACGGGCAGTGATGGCATTTTCTTCATCTTCGTTGTAGCCGTTTTCTTCCCAAATGGTGTCGTTAACGGCTTGTTCGATAGCGTTTGCCACGCCTTGGTCAGTGATTTTCAAAGTGTCGCCGTCAGCCACAATGGTGGTGGTATCGCCAGAGTGATAAACGCTTGGTCGTGCGGCTTTGATGGGTGATACTGCTGCGAGCATCAGCACCAGGATTAATAAGATTTTTTTCATATCGAGCGAATTTTAATTTAATGATTCGTTTGTTTAGCCGCCGTTTTGAGCGGTATTCATGTGTTAGACGACAAAGGTAGGGCAAAAGGTTGCATTGAAAACGAAAAAAAATGCTTTTTTTTAAAAATATTTCAGGAGAGGGTTCAGCTAGAGCTAGTGAGAGCGTGCTGGAAGGAGAAAAAAGGAAACGGGCATCCGCTGCTGCTGAGAGGATGCCCGTGGTGTGTTATTGCTCAATGAGCGATATGGCGTTAATTGAGGAGCTGGCTTACGAGTGCTGATTAGTTGAAATCTCACACTTTGTTTTATAGAATATGATAAAAATTAATAACTTTGTTCTGTTAGAGCCATTTTCATATAAAAATACAAACTAATATACCTCGCTATTATGATAAAAAAATTACTCTTGTCGGCTATTGTAGCGCTCTTGTTTTTACCTTTGATGGCAAAAGAGGCACGCAAGCGCGAAATGCGCACGGTGTGGCTGACCACGAACTATGCCATCGACTGGCCCTCGACTCGTGGAACAGGAGCCGCCGTGGAAGCGAAGCAGAAACAGGAGATGCGCAATTATCTCGATGGATTTGTGGCAGCCAATATGAATTCGGTGTGTTTCCAAGCCCGTCCGAAAGCCGATGCCTTCTACAAGTCGAGTTACGAGCCGTGGTCGATATTCCTTACTGGAACTCGTGGCCTCGCACCTTCCTACGACCCACTTGCTTTTGTGGTAGAAGAATGTCATAAGCGAGGATTGGAATGCAATGTATGGATTAATCCCTATCGCTTCAGCACTAATGGGGCAGTGGATTGCACCACGCCCCAAGACCTTCAGGTGAAGGCCGACAGCCTGCTGCTGACACACGAAAAGATGGTGGTCTACAATCCCGGACTTCCCGCCGTGCGCGAGCGCCTGGTGAATATCATGAAAGAGATAATAGAGAACTACGATATCGACGGCATCATTTTCGACGACTATTTCTATCCGAGTGGCATTCCCGCCGACAGCACAGCACAGGATTATCCGCTCTGGAAAAATTCCGGCACACAGTTGAGTTGTGCCGATTGGCGTCGCGACAATGTGAATCAGATGGTGCGCGACATTTGGAATATGGTGCAAGCCACCAAGCCCTTTGTAAAATTCTCTATTGGTCCGGCTGGCACTGCGGGCTCGAAATCGACATCGGCAGCGAAGCATGGCGTGATACCATGCCCTTCGAACAATGACTGGCAATACAACAGCATTTTCAGCGATCCGCTGCAGTGGTTGGAAGACGGCACTATCGATTTCATATCTCCGCAACTCTACTCGAAAACCACAGGCACTATCGCTCCGTTTGGCCCGATGACCGAATGGTGGAGTTACATCGCCGAGCATTATGGGCGCCATCACTATGCGAGCCACAGCATTTCGTTTCTTGCCGACAGCAATACGCAGGAAGATTGGGAGGAAGTGGGTAAGCAAATTGCATATAGCCGTCAGTATAACCGACAGAATGCCCCAGGCGTGAACTTCTTCTCCGCCCGCTATATCAACGGTCCCCAATGCAAGGGTTTCGGCGATTATTTGCGAGAGAATGTATTTACCCATAAATCGCTTCAGCCAGCCATGTCGTGGCACGAGAAAGGTGATTTTGGCGCGCCGACAGCAGTTGCAATCTCCAATAATGTGGTCACTTGGAAGGGTGTCGACAAGTCGCTTGTGCGTTATGATGTGTATGCTATCCCCACGCTCTACACTCCGCAAGAGGCTCAAAGTGCAGATTTTGACGGCATCAAAAGCGACTTCTTGATTGGCGTCACCTACACACCGTCGTTCGCCATCGATGCAGAACATCAAAAAGGATACTACTACGCAGTGACCATAGTGGATGGATGGAACAATGAATACACTCCAGCCTACATCAATACGCCACAAGGCCTTGCCGACAAGGTGACGCTGATTTCGCCTGTGGGCGCAGTGGCAGAAAGTTGGACGCCATCGTTCAAATGGACGGGAGCACCCAATGCCACCTATCATCTGCAAGTTTCTACCGACTCGTCGTTTGAGACACTGCTCTTCGACAAACGAGGCATAACTGCCACCAGCGAAAGCGTGGATATCTCACAACTCAGCTCGAATGACACCTGCTATTGGCGAGTGGCAAGCATTCAAGCCGGAAAGTTCGATACTTGGAGCGATGTGGCATCGTTCAGGGCTCCGCAGCGTCCGTTCACCGATGCTGTTGAATTGCTCAACCCTGCCGACGGTGTTTCGTTTTCCGACGATTTCAATATGGAATTCACTTCAGTGACTGCCGACACATTCACACTGCAAGTTGCACGGACCCCCGATTTCTCAGGCGATGATGTGATGAATCTCCAAAACTTCAAATTTCAAGACGGGCATCTCGTCTATTCATATAATGTGACACTGCTTGGGCGGGGTACATTTTATTGGCGAGTGAAAACCACGCGTTCGGGGCATGATGATGGCTATTCGGAGGTGAGAAAATTCACTGTTGAAAGCATTCCGACCGGAAAATACGAAAGCGGATATGTGGTGAAGCATGATATCGACACTTATGCCGCTATGGGCGATATGAAATTGGAAAATCTGTGGGTCCGTTCTGTGAAAAGCGAATACGGCAACATCACATTCACCAACAGCGGCCAACTTAATCGTGGATTCACTGTGCTGGGCGACACGCTGTATGTGGCAGGGCGCGACGAGGTATCGTCGTCGTCGCCTGCGTACTTAAGCCTCTATGTGGCATCCACTGGCGAGCACATCAAAGACTTGCGCCTCGGCAGTGCCGCCAGCGTGTCGTATTTACCTTGCAACGATGTGATGACCGATGACGCGCGCCACGTTGTGGTGAGCAATATGACGCTGAATGTGGCCACCACGCCATTGTGCCTATTCTGGGTAGACACAAAAAGCGGTGAGGTGACCCAAGTGGCGAAACTCTATATGGATGGATTGGCAAAACCACGCATAGACCATTGCGACATCTATGGCGATGTGGCAACGGGTAATTTCTCAGTGTTTGCTGTCACCAGTTCGGGCAGTAGCATCTTACGATGGACGATTGAGGATGGAGAGGTAGTGGATAGCGAATCGCTGGCAGCGGCAGAGTATGCACCCACTTCAGCCTCGAATTGGGGCACTGCGCCTCGCGTGTTCGCCGAAAGTGCAGATGTGGTGTTTGTGAATGGTGGTGCCACCTATTTCTCTCGCTACAGTTTTGATTCTGGCAATATGGAAGGAAGCATGGTGGGCAACAAAGCCATCATTCCAGTGGGTAAGGCTGCTAATGGCGGTTGCACCTTCTCGTTTGCGGGTGCGAACTATATGTTTTATCCTTATGCCGACCATTCATCGTCGTATCGCTATTTGCTCGTGGCAAATGTCACCGACACCGACTTCGATGGCTTCAGCCCGATGTGGATATTCCCGAAGCAAGGGTTGGGTAATACCAACAATTCGGTTTGGGCGGCTCCATGTGTGGCTTTGCAAGGTGCAGCAGGTGAACAGTTGCTATATGTTTATGTGCCAGGCAATGGTATGGCCGCTTACCGATTGAGCACCGCCAGAAAAATTGGTGATGTGGATGGAGATGGCGAAGTGAATGTGACCGATGTTACAGCGCTTATCAATAAAATATTAGGTACGGCCACCTATGCCGACAGTGTGTGCGATATCAATGCCGACGGAGTGGTGAATGTGACCGATGTCACCACCCTCATCAATATCATCCTCGGCGGAGCGCAATAAAAAAGCCAACCCGAAGGCTGGCCTTGCCTTGTCGTTGAAGAATATTCAACAGTTATATTTGTGTTCAATTTGGTGAATAGGTGCTTTATTAGTTGTTGAAAATTTATTAAATACGATAAAATTTCATATCTTTGCACTATTCAACCGATTAACTGACAAAAATTATCAACCTTTTAATACTCTGTTATGATTAAGAAATTACTCGTGGTGGCTTTGGTGGCCCTTATGGCTTTGCCTATGTGGGCACAAGAGGCTCAAAAACGCGAAATGCGCACGGTGTGGATTGCAACCGTGAGCAACATCGACTGGCCACAGACCCGTGGCACAGGGACAACAACCATCAACAAACAGAAAAAGCAACTTACCGATATGCTTGATGGCTTTGTGAAAGCCAACATGAATTCAGTGTGTCTGCAAGTTCGCCCTATGGCCGATGCGCTCTACAAATCGAGCTACGAGCCATGGTCAAGCTACATTACAGGCACCCGTGGTCAAGACCCAGGTTGGGACCCTATGGCTTTCGCCATTGAAGAATGCCACAAGCGTGGTTTGGAATTCAATGCATGGGTGAACCCTTATCGCTTTAGCAACAGCAGTGGTAACGACACCAAAACATCCATCGACGAAGCCGTGAAAAATTCGGGCATTCTGATGCAGGTGGGTAGCCGCATCGTGTTCAATCCAGCCCTGAAGGCTTCTCGCGACCACTTGCTCAAAGTGTGCAAGGAAATGATTCAGAATTACGACATCGACGGCATCATCTTCGACGACTATTTCTATCCTGGCGACGGCACACCAGAAGACAGTTCCGCTCCCGATTACCAACTCTATGTGGAAAGTGGCACCAAGATGAGCATTGGCGACTGGCGTCGTGCCAACGTCAACCAGATGGTGAAGGATATGTGGGACATGGTGCAAGCCACCAAACCCTATGTAAAATTCTCTATCGGTCCTGCAGGCGTGGCTGGCAATAAGTCGACCTCTGCTACAAAATATGGCGTGGTGCCTGTCGACAATTATTGCCGTGCAAGCGACTGGCAATACAAGCAAATCTATAGCGACCCATTGGCTTGGCTTGCTGAGGGCACTATCGACTACATCTCGCCACAGCTTTACTGGAAAACTACCCACACCACCAACCCATTCGGTCCGCTGACCGACTGGTGGAGCTATATCGCAGAGCACTTCAACCGTCACCACTATGCAAGCCATAATATCTATTTTATGGCAACCACCAACACAAAAGACGACTGGGACGAAATTCTGCAACAAATTCGCTATAGCCGCCAGTACAACCGCCAGAATGCTCCAGGTGTGAATTTCTATTCTGCAAAGTATATCAATGGCCCAACCTGCACAGGCTTCGGTGAATATCTGAGCCAAACGCTCTTCACCCACAAAGCGCTTGAGCCAGCAATGCCTTGGCACGAAAAAACTGATTTCGGCGCTCCAGAAAATCTCACTTACAGCAATGGTACACTTTCGTGGAAGGGCGTGGGCAAGTCGCTCGTTCGCTATTCAGTGTATGCCGTGCCATTGACAGTGACCCTCGATGAGGCACAGAGCCAGAATTTCGACGGCATCAAGAGCGACTACCTTGTGAATGTGACCTACACACCAAGTTTCACCCTCGATGCATCGCTTCGTTCGGGCTACTGGTATGCAGTGTGCGTGGTCGACGGATGGAACAATGAGTTCGCTCCTGCATTCTACAATCTCGCCACAGAAGATGCCGACCAAGTGACTTTGATTTCTCCAATCGGTGGTGCTGCCACCACTTGGAACCAGCAATTCTCTTGGACCGCAGCCGAAAATGCAAAATACAATCTGCAAATCGCCACCGACGAAAACTTCAATAATGTGGTCACCGAACAGAAGAATATTGAAACCAATAGCCTGACACTCGACCTTGGCGAACTGGAATCGGGTCAGACTTATTACTGGCGTGTAGCCACTATGCAGCCCAATCGCATACCTAAATGGAGTGAGAAGGCTTCGTTCAAGGCGCCTGTTCGCACCCCAGCACAAGCCGTAGCGCTCGTGAGCCCAGCCAGCGGCACCTCGTTTGAGGACGACTTCAGCTTCAAGTTCACCCCAGTGACAGCCGACAGCTACAAATTGCAAGTGTCGAAGACTGCCGATTTCGCCAATGTGGACCATGAAATCACCAAGTTTGATGCTGCAGGAGCCGATCTCAAGGCTGATTATGCTGTGTCGGTGCTCGGTAAGGGCAAATTCTACTGGCGTGTAGTCACTGTTCGCAAATACTATTCAGATGCTGTGTCGGAGGTGCGCGACTTCACTGTCACCAAACTCCCTATCGGCGAATACGAGCCAGGCTATGTGATGAAGAAAGATATCGATGCCAACTCTTACGACCCAGTGAACGGCATGCGCCTCACAAACCTGTGGGTGCGCTCAATGAAGAGCGAATATGGCAACATGACATTCGAAAACGACGGCCAACTCAACCGCGGTTTTGCTGTGGTGGGCGACACCATCTATGTGGCGGGTCGCGAAAGTGCGTCTTCTTCGGCACCTGCTTATCTCTATCTCTATAGCGTAGAAACTGGTGAACGCATCAAGAAACTCGATTTGGGCAGTGAAGCCACAGTTGGTTACTATCCTTGCAACGATGTGATGACCGACAATGCCGGAAATCTGCTTATTAGCAACCTCACCCTCAATGTGGGCACCACTCCATTGGTGCTGTTCAGCGTCGACAAGAATACGGGTGCCGTAACTAAGGTGGCATCGCTCACATTCTCGAATCTTGCAGAATATCGCATCGACCACTGTGCAGTGGCTGGTGATGTGAAGAGTGGTAGTTTCAGCGTGTTTGCAGCGCTGCGTTATAGCACCACAGTGCTTCGCTGGAAATTCAGAAATGGCATACTCTTGTCGCAGGAGAAGACCACTCTCAAGGGCTTTGCTCCTACCACAGCCCAAAATTCTGGTATTGCGCCACAACTCTATGCGGCAGATGAAAACACCATTTACCTCAATGGTAGTGGCATCTACTTCACCCGCTATGATTTCTCTACTGGTGCAGTGACTGGAGCATTTGCCAACAACTCGCTGTTGGCTCCATCGAGCACCAATGGCAATGGTGGCACAGTGTCTAGCCTTGCGGGCGTGAACTATATGCTCTATCCAAGCGACGACTACAACACCAGCTTCAAGTTCAACCTTGTGCAGAATTCAACAGATTTGTCGTTCGACAATTTCTCGTTGATGTGGAATTTCCCAAAACAAGGATTGGGCAGCGTGAACAGTTCTACTTGGAGTGCTCAATGCACATCCACTCCTGTATCGCCCTATGCACAGATGCTCTTCCTCTATGTGCCAGGCAACGGTATGGCTGCCTATAAGCTCAGTAAGGTGGCTCTGCTCGGTGATGTTAACCGCGACGGCAAAGTGGACGTGACCGATGTCACTTGCCTCATCAATATGATTCTCGGCTCAACTCCAATGGATATTGAAGTGGCTGATATCGACGGCAATGGCAAGGTGGATGTGAGTGATACAACAGCGCTCATCAATCTCATTCTCGCATAATTATCTGATAAAATAGATTCCTAATCACATCGGAGGCAGCCTTGTTGGTTGCCTCCGATGGCGTTTTGAAGTGGTTGTGGTAGGGGAGGAAAGATGGCTTGTGTACCTTGGTGGGGTGGGACGAGTTGGAATATTTAAAAAAATATCATATCTTTGTATGCAATCTTAACTCTACTATTTACTTTAGATATTAACAAACTATTTCTTTTTATATGTCAAACAGACTGATAACCTTCTTGATACTGGCGTTGTTTGCCTTGACAGGGATGTCGGCAAACTACACCACTCCAAAGCGTGAATTCCGCTCGGCTTGGATTGCAACAGTATGGGCTCTTGACTGGCCTCGCGATGGCAACGATGTGGCCGCCAACAACACCAACGCATCGGTGCAGAAAGCGCAGATGATAAGAATGCTCGATTCGTTGAAAAACAATAATTTCAATACCGTGTGCTTTCAAGTGCGCTCAATGTGCGACGCCATGTATAAGTCGAGCTATGAGCCATGGTCGAGCTACCTCACAGGCACCCGCGGCAACGCTCCAAGTTACGACCCATTGCAGTTTGTGGTTGATGAATGCCACAAGCGCGGTATGGAATGCCATGCGTGGGTGAATCCTTACCGCTTTTCTACCGGCTCCAACTGGTCGACTTCGCTCGACAAGGTGGTGACCAATGGCAGTCACACGCTCACCTACGGGTCGACTGTGATTCTTGATCCTGCTCAGCAATGGACCATCACCCGTATTACCGATGTGTGTAGGGAAATTATATCGAACTACGATGTCGACGGCTTGGTATTTGACGACTATTTCTATCCCAATGGCATCCCATCGACCAGCAGTGCCGGTGACTACACCGAGTGGAAGCAGTCGGGCACGAAGATGAGCATTGGCGATTGGCGTCGCGACAATGTGAATCGCATGGTGAAGGCTGTCTACGACATGATTCAGACCACAAAACCCTATGTGCGTTTCGGCATTTCGCCTGCCGGTGTGGCTTGCACAAATTCTACAGTGGCGAAGAAATATGGCGTTACCCCATGCCCTTCCAACACCAGCGACTGGCAATATGATGGCATTTTCAGCGACCCGTTGGCATGGATAAGCAGTGGCACTATCGACTACATTTCGCCTCAAGTGTATTGGAACATTGGCGCTCTGGCCGATTATTCCACCATTAGCCCTTGGTGGGAAAAGGTGGCATCGCAATTCAACCGCCACGCCTACATTTCGAGCTCGATTTCCAGTCTCACTTCATCGAGCACGGCTGCGAATTATGCAGAATACGCCAACCAGGTGGAACTGAACCGCAATACAAGCGTAGATGGCAACTTCGGTAGCATATTCTATTCGTGCAAATATCTCTATACATTAAATAAGAACTCACTGTCGAGTTACCTGAGGAATACAGTGTATTCAAAACCCGCACTTGTGCCGACTCTCTCGTGGAAAACAGGCAACAATCCAGGCGCGGTGACTAACATCAAATATGCTTCGGGCACACTTTCATGGTCGGGATACAGTGGTGTTCGCTACTCGGTGTATGCGTTCCCGTCGTGGATGTCGACATCCGATTTCAATAAGCAAGTGGAATATCTGCTGGATATGAGCTATGCCACTACTTTCACCATTCCTGCAGCCTATCGTGGCAGCGATTGGCAATATGCTGTGTGTGTGGTCGACCGTGTGGGCAATGAATACGATGCGGCGTTCTCCAATGCCGAATTGCTTGGCGACGCCGATCCCGTGACACTCGTGAGTCCTGCTGATGGGGCTGAAGTGGAAGGCGATGCTGTGCAACTCGCATTTGCCCCTGTAACGGCCGACGGCTACCGACTTCAGGTGTCGGGCAATAGCAATTTCTCAAGTGTGCTGTTTGAGACCACCACATTCACCGGTAGTGGTGCCAACCTCTCGGCATCTTGCCCTATTTCACTTTTGGGTAAGGGTACGTTCTACTGGCGTGTGCAAACCAATCGTCAAAACTACCGAAGCGCTACTTCCGACGTTCGCAGTTTTGTGGTAACCAAGGCACCTGTGGGTACATTTGAACGCGGATATGTAATCAAAAAAGACATTGACGCAAGCACTTATGCCGATGTGAACGGTATGCGATTGACCAATCTTTGGGTCCGCTCGGTCGACGGCAATTACAATAATATGGCATTCGACAACTCTGGCTTGCTCAACCGTGGCTTTGCGGTTGCAGATGGCAATGTATATGTGGTTGGACGCTATTCCAACGCTTCTACAGCACAGACCTATCTTGATGTGTATAGCGCAGAGACAGGCGAACGCCTCAAACGTATTGAACTCGGCACCGCCGCCAGTGTCGACTATTATCCTTGCAACGATGTGATGACCGATGCCGCTGGCAATGTGATAGTGTCGAATCTCACGCTGAACATCAGCAATCAGCCGTTGCAACTCTTCAAGGTGAACACCGCTACGGGTGGCGTGACTCGCTTGGTGAGCCTGACTGCTCAAAACTCATCCACTTTGCGTGTCGACCACTGTGCAGTGTATGGCGATGTGGCTTCGGGCAACTATTATGTGTTTGCCGCTTTGAGTTCGGGCACACAGTTGATTCGCTGGACCATCAATAATGGTACTGTGACATCGACCTCGATTGCTAATCTGTCGGGCTTCGCTCCTTCTTCGGCTTCGCACATAGGCATTGCTGCGCGTGTGGTGCCGGTGAATGAAAACATTGTGTATGTGAAGGGTAGCGCGATTTTTCCTACTCGTTACAACTTTGCCACTGGTGCTGTCGACAGCAAAATGACCAACAGCGCATTGTTGCCTGCCGGCATGAATGCCAATGGTTTTGCTTCGTTTGCGTTGAAGAACAAAAACTATATCCTCTATCCAAATGGCGACCACAATAGTTACTTCAACTATATTCTCGCCCAGAATGCCACAGGCGATATGCTCGACAACTATAGCCCGATGTGGATATTCCCAAAGCGAGGATTGGGTAGCGTGTATAGCCAAACTTGGGGCGCACCATGCTTGGCAGTGAAAGAGGGTAGTGGCAACTCCGCTTTGCTCTATGTGTATGTGCCCGGTAATGGTATGGCAGCTTACCGATTGAGTCCGACAGCCTTGTTTGGTGATGTGAACCGCGATGGAAGTGTGGATGTGACCGATGTCACTACGCTTATCAACATGGTGCTTGGGGCAACTCCGGTGGAGATGGAAGAGGCTGACCCTGACGGCAATG
>JAKSMA010000055.1 GCA_024400895.1 Muribaculaceae bacterium
GCACTGTCGCGAATAGAGCAGGTGTTGCTGAAGATGGCATCGGCGGCATCGAGTGCGTCGGTGGTGTCGTATCCTGCCATTTTCATCACCGAAGCCACCACTTCGCTATCCGCCACATTCATTTGGCAACCATAGGTTTCGATGAACAATTTCTTAGAAAATTCTCCCTGATTATCGTAACTCAACTTTAAGTCCATATATCTGATAATAAATTGTTTGTCATAAAAATGCGGCATCACGCATACGCGCACAATGCCTTAGCGACTGCAAAATTACTGCTAATTCTCCTAAAAACTATGTTTTTACCCAAGAAAAACGCAAATTTCTACTCGTTGCAACCCTCTATATAGTATAAAAAAGCCTTGCAGGCCAGTGGGCGATACAAGGCTTTTCAAACTAATGTCTCGAATGAAGCATTATGCGCTGCACAAATCTATGCTGAGGTTGGGCTTGTACATCCAACCAGTGGTTTGGCGATTGTAATCGTATTCCATTCCCGAGCGGCGTCTTTTGTCTTCTGGATACCCTTTCACCTTCACCCAATCTCCCTTTACTTCAAGAATGGCTTTTGGGCTGATTTTTCCTAAATACTTTGATTTTTTGCTTGGTCCTGCATAGCATTTGTCGCCAGTTGATACAGCACCAGGGCAGTAGTGGTCGGTCCATACATCGTCACAACGCACCCAGCATTCGCCGGGGATATCGTCGAGTGTTTGGAATTCGGTGTTTTCAACCTCTTCTCCGTTTTTAATTATAACATTTGCAGGGCTGAAAGTGCTTTTGTTGATTCTCAGCCATCCATTCTTCGACGCATCTACCAGAAAAGTAAAAGCCTCACAGTCGGCGCTTTTCGGGAGTTGGATCAGGAGACGCCCGTTTGGACCGTCGTGAATAGAGAGTTCGTTGTTGGCAGCCACTACATGCCCCTGCGCCATCAAAAGCGTAGGAACCAGAAGCATCAGCATTGATAAAATCTTTTTCATGTTTTTGTAATATTAATTATGTTATTTTTTTAGTTTGCGGAGGAGGGTGCGGAAAGCGAAACCTCCAGACGCTAAATTACTGCTTATTCTTTTACAAATAATGTTTCTACCAAAGGAAATCGCAAATTTGCGTAACGTAAGTTCTCAATTCATTGGATTCTCTTACGCGGATGTGAGTGTGTAGTGGGTACTTCGTCCCGATTCATTCGACTTTTGAAGAATTCCTTTGCAAATAAGGTCATTGATGTCGCGAATTGCAGTAAATCTAGAACAATGGCACATTCTCGACCACCTTGATGCCTGCATTTTTCCATCAAATCCGTCAAGCAGGCGGTTGATTATTTTTCGTTGGCGTTCATTGATTTCTGTATTACGATGTAAATCCCAAAATTGTACCTTTTTGATTATAAGTTGAATTTTTTCTATAGCTTCGTTTATTGCATCGCTGATAGTGTGGAGAAACCATCCAATCCATTCTGTTATGTCAGTATCACCTTTTTGTGCTTTTTCCAAGTTGTCGTAATAATCTTTTCGATGTTTCAAAATCTGTGACGACATGCTATAGTAGCGTCGTGGCACAGCGTCGGCTCTTGAAAGTAGCAATTCAGTAATTGCTCTGCAAAGACGACCATTCCCATCGTCGAAAGGATGTATACTAACTAACCATAGGTGGGCTACCGCAGCTTTTACAATGGGATCAATTCTGATTTCTTGATTCATCCATTCAAGAAATTGAGCCATCATGGATGGCACATGGCTACTTGGTGGCGCCTCATAATGCACTTTTTCATGTCCGAATGCCCCTGAAACCACTTGCATTGGAGCCTCTCCCTCTCGCCAGGCTCCCACTTTTATTGGATATCCAGCTCCGCTATGTCCGGTTGGAAAAAGTGCTGCATGCCAATTAAAGAGTCGCTTAGCATCAAGTTCGGTATCAAAATGGATGGTTGCATCCAACATTACTTGCACTGCACCTTCAACATCATGACCGCTGCCTACAGGGTGGCAATAATCACTAATTCCTAACTGACGGGCAACAGATGAACGCACGCTGTCTCGATTAAGGAGTTCTCCTTCAATTTGTGATGAATTCACAATTTCTGCAGTTAATGTTTCAACTTGTGCATTGTCTTGCGCTTCAAATCCCAGCATTTTCATGCATCCCATGAGTTCACCTCGCAATCGGTTCACCTCCGCAAGCAATGTGGCCAGTTGTGACTCATCCCAACTGAAGTTGGGCCAATTCTTCTTTTGCCAGGCGTAGAGTTCCATATTTCAAGAGATTATAATTATTTCGCAGATGTTGTACGGCCGCAAAATTAATCTCTTTTTGAAAAAAAAACAAGAAAATGCAACAAAAAATCAAGCTATTTGTTGCAAAAATGAAACAAATAAGGTCGGCTTTTGTTGCAAAAGTGGTTTGTGAAGGCCTTTATCGCTTGAGTTTGCGGAGGAGGGTGCGGAAGGCGAAACCGATGTGTCGGAAGGTGGTGGCCGCCGTGCCGTAGTAGTGGCACATGATGTGGTAGCGCTCCTTGAGCGAAGCCTTGTGATGCTTGTCGGTGAGGCCGTCGGTCAGAAAACTCACAATGGGGGAGTCGCCCACATAGGCGTTGTGGCTTGATTGCTGAAGCACACGTATGCACCAGTCGTAGTCGGCGCTGAAGCGATAGGCGAGGTCGTATTGTGGAGCGATGTCGCGGCGCGCGGCGAAAGCCTGGTGGCATACGAGCATACCATGCTTGAAACTATCGGCTGTAAGTACTTCTGGCGCTGTGAGATGGCGCATGCCAATCACCTTGCGCTCAGCATTTACCACTTGAGTTTGTCCGTAGATTACGCCCGGATTGCTGTCGGCCACAGCTGCCATGCGTGCAAGCGAATCGGCATTAGCAAAAGCGTCGCCGGCATTCATCCAAATAAGGTATTTGCCCTTGGCAAGGCGTATGGCCTTGTTCATGGCGTCGTAGAGTCCGTTGTCGCGTTCGCTCACAATTCTGGTGCCATTGATATTGGCTTCGTTCACGAGTTGGAGAGTGTGGTCGGTTGAGGCACCGTCTACCACCAAATATTCATAGTCGGTGCACGACTGCTCTTTCACGCTCTTCAGTGTGGGCGCAATCACGTCTCCGGCATTCCATGTCACAGTGATAATTGAAAATAAAGGCTCCATAATTTGTCCTAAAATTTGTGCAAAATTAATGATATCTGCCCGCAGTTGAAAATAATAGTTTAACTATCGGAACAAAGATTGTAATTAGAGTAATGGTGTCATATAAATAGGGAGGTAGCAGACACCATTTTTCTCTGCATAATCGGCTGTGTGAATCACATACGGCGTTGCTAGATAATTCTTGTATTTAGTGATGCATTTGTTGAGAGAATTAAGTGTGTAGTTAGTGCCAGACTTCACTTCTATAGGAGAAATGTTATGTCTACTTGTTGTGGTGGCTTTGGCAATGAGGAAATCAATCTCCATTTTGTCTTCTTTCTGTGTGGAGTAGTTTGAGAAGAAAAACAGTTTGTGGCCTGCAGCACGAAGCATTTGAGCGACGATGTTTTCTATGAGCATACCCTCGTTGATTTCCAGCTTTCCCATCATGAGTTTCTTATATAGACTATCGTCAGCAATGGCTTTTTCATTGAATGCCATACTGATGAGCAGCCCAGTGTCGGCCATATAGCACTTGAGGGCCGATGAGTCAAGTTTTAGTGAAAGTCCGATACTGGGTTCGGTGGCGCCATAGCAATGGTTTGTAACCATAGACTCTTCCAACCAGAAGAATGAAGTTTCATATTCACGCATTCTTCCCCCTTTTTTCAGTCCACTTAAGCGAAATTTCTTTTCGTGTTTTTGCAGTTGGCTGGGTATCTGATCAAAAATGCTTGTCACTTTAGACTCGTAACCTTCAGCATATTTTTGTATGTCGCTATGGTATAAGCTGATGATGGCACGTTTTACAGTGTCAGTCTTTTCAAAATCGCGAGTTTCTACATATGAAGCTACAGCTTGCGGCATACCACCCACTATGAGGTATTGCCTAAAAAGTGTCATGGCCTTTCTGTGCATATCATCACCCATTGGTCTTTTTTTCTCAAATTGGAATTTTATGAGTTCCCAGATTGAGGTTTCACCAAGTGCCCACAAAAATTCTTCAAAGTCCATAGGATACATTTTTATCCTCACCTCTTCTGAAGGGATTGTGATTTTTTTTACATTTTTATTGATAGAAACCAGTGAGCCTGTTTCTATGTAATCGAACCGTCCATCTTTCACCAGATATTTAATGGATGCTCTTGCAGGAGGATAGTTCTGCACCTCGTCAAACACGATGAGCGTTTTGCGGGGCACCAGTTTCACGCCCGTGTATAGGCCAAGATACATAAAAAATGTATCTAAATCGGTTAGGTAATTCTCAAAAAGTTCAAGAATCTGTTTCTGAACATTGTTGAAGTCAATGAACACGAATGAATCGTATTCATTTTTCGCAAACTCCTCTACTATGAAGCTCTTGCCGACACGTCGTGCCCCATCTATCAACAAAGCATTTCGGCCTTGATGCTCATTCTTCCATTTTAGTAATAAATCGTAAACCTTTCTTTTCATGACGGTTAAGTGATGGTGTTGCACCATTCTTGGATTTTTATGTGTGCAAATTTACACATTTCTTAGATTTTTGCAAGCGTGTTTTTGCACATTTCTTAGATTTTTGCGTTTTTTTTAAGAGCGTAAGGGGGAGAAAATAGTGGAATGAGAGCAGAGAAATGCCCGCAGTTGAAAATAATGTTGTATTTTTGTGGGAAATTATGCAAAAAAGATAAGAATTATGGCATCTAAACTTTGGGAAAAGAATGTGCAGGTCGACCACGATGTGGAAACCTATACCGTGGGTCGCGACCGCGAAATGGACCTTTACTTGGCTCGATATGATGTGCTTGGCTCGCTGGCCCACATCACCATGCTTCAGACAATCAACCTCCTCACTGCTGATGAACTTGCAGTGCTCACTGCGGCTCTTCGCGAGATTTATGCAGAGATTGAAGATGGAAAGTTTGTGATTGAAGATGGCATTGAGGACGTGCATTCACAAGTGGAACTGATGCTCACGCGCCGCCTGGGCGATGTGGGCAAAAAGATTCATTCGGGCCGTTCGCGCAACGACCAGGTGCTCGTCGACCTCCGCCTGTTCATCCGTAGCGAGATTGAAGATGTGGTGAAACATCTCACTGTGCTTTTCCGCACACTGCAGGAGCAGAGCGAGCGCTATAAAGATGTGCTAATGCCAGGCTATACCCACTTGCAAGTGGCGATGCCCTCGTCGTTCGGCCTTTGGTTTGGTGCCTATGCCGAATCGCTTGCCGACGACCTTGTGGTGCTACGTGCAGCCTATGATGTGAACAATCGCAATCCATTGGGCTCTGCGGCGGGCTACGGGTCCTCTTTTCCATTGAATCGCGAACTCACCACCAGTTTGCTCGGCTTTGCGTCGGTCGACTACAATGTGGTGTATGCCCAAATGGGACGTGGCAAGACCGAACGCATCGTGGCTGCCGCTATTGCAAACATTGCAGCCACACTGTCGAAACTGGCATTCGACGCCTGCATGTTTAATTCGCAGAACTTCGCTTTCATCAAGTTGCCAGATGAATTCACCACAGGCTCATCTATCATGCCACACAAGAAAAATCCTGATGTGTTTGAATTGACTCGCGCTCGTTGCAACCGCCTCGAAGCGCTGCCATTCCAAATCACGATGGTGACCAACAACCTCCCTGTGGGCTATTTCCGCGACTTGCAGCTCACCAAGGAAGATTTCCTTCCTGCATTCGACGAAATTAAAACCATCATCTCGATGGTCAACGCCATGATGAGCCAGGTGAAGGTGAACGAGCATATTCTCGATGATTCGCGCTACGATTTGATGTTTAGTGTAGAGGAGGTGAATCGCCTCGCAGCCGCTGGTATGCCGTTCCGCGATGCATATAAGAAGGTAGGGCTCGACATTGAAGCCGGAAAATTCACACCCGTGAAGCAGGTAAATCACACCCACGAAGGCTCTATCGGCAATCTTTGCACCGATCGCATTGCTGCGCTCTATGAGAAAACGCTCGACGCATTCGATTTCGAAACTTATCACCAGGCATTCAGCAAATTGCTTGGACGCTAATATAAATAGCCACTATGCTAAAAAAAATATTGCTAATAACCATGCTCCTCGGAGTGCTTGCCAGTTGCAACCATGTGGACAACAAAGTGATTCCCAGCTACACGGTGCGGCTCGACTTGGGCACTTATGGCGTGTGGAACACCTATGGCGTGAATGGCGCTGGCGATTATCGTATATTCAACCGCGACAAGCGATTGCCGGCAAATTTCCCTTATAATGCCAATATGTATACCGGTTTTGGCGGCGTGTTGCTTATTATGGGCTTTGATGCCTCCACCGCTTCGTATGCGCCTTTGGCATTCGATGCCGCCTGCCCTGTGGAGCGCAGAATAGAATACACCATCACGGTTGACCCGTCCAATTTCGAGGCTGTATGTCCGAAGTGCGGTTCTCGCTACAACGTGCTCACTGGCTCTGGTGGCCCGATATCGGGCACAGCACTGGCACAAAAAGTGGGGCTCACCACCTACAAATGTAGGCAATCGGTCAACGGCGGATACATTATTACATCGTATTAATTGCCAAAAAATCTGCGAAACAAAAAAAAAGCATTAACTTTGCACCGCATTTGTTTACCGCAATAGCTGCTCGGATGGTGGAATCGGTAGACACGAGGGACTTAAAATCCCTTGGCCTTTAGGCTGTGCGGGTTCAAGTCCCGCTCCGAGTACTTAAAAAGTCTTGCAGAATTCTGCAAGGCTTTTTTTTGATTCGTTTCTGTTTCTTCTGTTTCTTCTGTGATAGGGCTCCGGTATGTTCGTGAGGTGGTGGATGGACATAAATGGGCTATATTTTGACCTTATTTTAATACTTTAATTTTTACCTCTATTGTAATTTTGCCAGCATATAAGTTGGCCACTAAAAGAGTGTGAAGCGTAAGAAATTTTATGTCTCAACGATGGTGGAAATTTCATATGTAGTTAATCAACAATCTTATAAAAATTGCAATATGCCACAACTAAAACCATACAAGTTTCACCGACTGCTGAAGAGCGTGATTTGGGGCGGTAGCAGTATCGCTAATTTCAAGAATATTGAATATGACCAGACTCTCGTGGGCGAGAGTTGGGAACTTTCGGCGGTTGATGGCAACGAGAGTGTGGTGAAGGGCGGCGACGACGATGGCCTCACGCTTTCGCAACTCGTAGAACGACATAAGGACTACACTCGCCGCGTGAATGACGGCACCATTCCTTGATATTGTTGCGCAGCACGATAGCCGTGTGGGTGATGTGTTTTTTTGCCAGCAGGTCGCATCCATGGCATTGGTGCCGGCAATTTGATTGCTGAGATTCAGCAGACCAGCGACATCACCTACCGCGTGTATGACTACGACCGTCGCGACGCTAACGGCAACACCCGCGAACTCCATGTGGCGCAAGCACGCGATGCTATCGACTACACTGTGTATCCAAGCTATGTGCAGCCACCTCATGGCGATAAGCTTGGCTTGACCCGATTGGTGGAATGTCCATACTTCACGATGAGAGGTATCATGCTTGATAGCGAGGAAACGGTGGCCATGCCAGAGTCGTTCCTCGTGGTGATGTGTGTGAAGGGTGAAGCCGTCATCACCGACAACAACGGAGCCGTGACTCGAATCCACCAAGGTGAGACCGTCCTTGTGCCAGCATCGCTCACCACTTTGCGCCTCCAAGGCCACGCCATGCTGATAACAGCCAGCGTATAATGCCTTTTGCCAAAGGAAAACTTTGTGTATTGAATAATAATGGCGGCCCCGATGTGGGTCGCCATATTTCTTGATATGTGTGGTGATTTATTTTAGGGCATGGGCCTGGATGACGGGCTCGAGCACGCGAGCGAAACGCACGAAACCTTTGTCGGTGAAGTGGTAGTTGTCGATGGTGTTGTCGTATTCATCGCCGATGATTTCGTCGCCGTAGAAATAGTAGATATTTTTCTCGCCACGCTTCTCAAGTTGTTCGAAAAGGTTGCGATACGCGGCATTCTTTTCGCGGATGGTTTTTCCCACTTCTTGGTCGAGACGGCAGAGTGGGAAAATGGGACTTTCTACAAACAGGATGGGCACCTCGGGGCGCATCTTTCGGAGAATGTCGACAAATGGAATGAGGCGCTCTTTCAGAATCTTGGATGTGCAGTTGGGCAGACAGTCGATGATATACATGCCAGCTTCCACAGCTCCCATGACTTCTGCAAATTCGGGGTGGAGTTGTGCGCCGCCGCTAAAGCCGAAATTGATGATTTCGCGTTGAAGATTGCGCTGCATAATGGCAGTGTGCACCATACCAGGGCGACTTGCGCAACCACCTTCGCCGATGCTGGTGCTATAGACGATGATAGGGCGTTGGCGCTTGATGATGGATTTGGGCTGTGTGATGGTGGATGCCGAGTCTACACCAATGTAGAGGCTGTCGAGTCCGTCGTAGAGCGGCAGGAAAAGCATATATTCGCGGTTCTTTTTCGTCATGTTGCTCATGAGGGTGCGCTGCACATCACGTTTGTCGTAGGCTGGTCGTCCCGACTGCACAAACTCCCACTTGCCGTTGTCGGCAAGCATATAAAGGTCCACGCCATGAATGCCGGTATAGGTCATGTGGTTCATCTTGAAGGTGGTGGCAGTGACAAATTTCACGCCTATTTCAGTGGCGTCGCTTGCAAATCGCACCGCCATGCCGGCAGGGCTGTTGCCCCATCGCCAGAGGTTGTCGTCGGTTTTCGTTTTCAGCGAGTCGGGCAGTCGCACAAATGCGTTGCGTTGCTGAGGCTCTACAGGACTTCCCAAGAGCGGGTAGTTGCGGGCGTCGAAGTATTTCAGTTCTTTTTTCTGTGCTATCGCCGAGCAGCAAATCAGTGCAATGGCGAAGGTTGTAATGATTTTTCTCATATCTTTTTTGTTTTTTAGCGTCATTACAAAGGTAAGCATTTTATCTGTGTTTTGCGCTTGTTTTTTGTGCAAGTGCATGAAAAACTCATAGTCAAAAAGCGATTGTGGAAAACTTTCGCAATCGTTTGCATTGATTTTTGTAAAATAGGCAAAAAATTGTTTTTTCTTGCTCGAATATTATTTGTATATTTGCATAACATGAATAACACTGCATTTTTATGCTGTTTTGTTGTTTCGTGAAAACCGAAAAATTTTAAAAACTATAATACAAACTCATGAAGATTACAAAAACAGTGGCTTCATCGCCAAGAGGCGAAATCGCCATCTACAACCTCACCAACGCCAGTGGCGCATCGGTAGAACTTTCTGCTCTCGGAGCTGGCATTAACTCGATTGTGGTGGCCGACAAAGACGGCGAAATGGCGAATGTGGCCCTTGGCTATGCAAATGCTGCCGACTACATTAGCGATGGTCCTTGCATGGGCAAGATTCCAGGACGCTACGCTAACCGCATCGCTGCAGGCAAGTTCTCGCTCGATGGCGTGGACTATCAGCTTGAAATCAACAATGGCCCTAACGCCCTCCATGGCGGTAGCGAAGGCTTCTTCAACAAAATCTGGGACAGCGAAACCACAGAAAACGGCGTGGTGTTCTCGCTTGTGAGCCCTGATGGTGAAGCTGGCTATCCTGGTACCCTCAAGGTGACCGCAGAATATTCTTGGAACGACGATTGCGAACTTCGTCTCGAAATCAAGGCGACCACTGACAAGAAGACCGTAATCAACCTCACTAACCACGCTTACTTCAACCTTCGTGGTGAAGGTAGCGGCACAGTGCTCGACCAAACTTTGAAACTCAACTGCTCAAAGTATCTCGTGACCGATGAAAACCTTACACCAACTGGCGAAATCGCTCCAGTGGAAGGCACACCAATGGACTTCACCGCAGCAAAGACACTTGGCGAAGACATTCGCAAGCCTTTCCCTGCACTTGCATTTGGCAAGGGCTATGACAACTGCTATGTGATTGACGGCCACAAGGCGGGCGAAATGGCGCTTGCTGCTGTGCTTGAAGACGAAGTGAGCGGTCGTGTGCTTGAAGTGCTTACCACTCAACCTGCAGTGCAAATCTACACTGGCAACTGGCTCTCTGGCTGCCCTGCAACCAAGAGCGGCAACCGCACTTATTTCGACTACGATGGTGTGGCTATCGAATGTCAAGGCATGCCAGACGCTCCAAACCACGACAACTTCCCAAGCCAAGTGCTTGACAAGGACGAACAATACGCCCAAACCATCGTATTCCATTTCACTACTAAATAATTTCAAAAATCAAAAGATATGCTTAAAACAAAACCTGATTTAAGTTTTTCGAAACTGTTCAACATCAGTTTCGGTTTCTTTGGGGTGCAAATCGCCTACGCACTTCAGAGCGCTAATATCAGCCGTATTTTTGCGGCCCTCGGCGCCGACCCACACGACCTGAGTTTCTTCTGGATTCTCCCTCCACTGATGGGTATGCTCGTTCAGCCACTCGTGGGCTATTTCAGCGACAAGACATGGACCCGTTTCGGTCGCCGTATTCCTTACTTGTTCGTGGGTGCATTCATGGCAGTGCTCGTGATGTGCTTGCTTCCAAATGCCGGCTCGTTTGGCTTGGCAGTGAGTGGCGCCATGGTGTTTGGCCTCATCGCACTCATGTTCCTCGACACCAGTATCAACATGGCCATGCAGCCATTTAAGATGATGGTTGGCGACCTCGTGAACGAAAAGCAGAAAACCAAAGCCTACAGTATCCAGTCGTTCCTTTGCAATGCTGGCTCAATTGTGGGTTATGTGTTCCCATTGCTGTTCACCGCAATTGGTATTCAAAACATTGCTCCAAAAGGCCAAGTGCCCGATTCTGTAATCTGGTCGTTCTATATTGGCGCAGCCATTCTCATTCTCTGTGTAGTCTACACGATGGTGAATGTACGTGAAATGCCACCTGAAGAATTTGCCCAATATCAAATCAAGGAAGAAGATGCCGAAACCGGCAAAGCAAAGACCAAAGAGCCAGAAGGTGCTTGGGCAGTGTTCTTCCAAGTGGGTATCGTTCAATTCTTCTGCTGGGCTGCATTCCTTTATATGTGGACTTATACCAATGGCTCGATTGCCGAGACCGTTTGGAACACCAAGGACACTGCAAGCGAAGCATATCAGGCTGCAGGCAACTGGGTAGGCGTTATCTTCGCTGTTCAGGCTGTGGGTAGTGTGATTTGGGCAGTGGTGCTTCCACAGTTCAAGAGCACAAAATTGGCCTATGCACTCAGTTTGGTGATTGGTGCTGTGGGCTTCGCGCTCGTTCCATTCTGCACCAACCAGTATTTGCTCTTCGTGCCTTACTTCCTTATCGGTTGTGCTTGGGCTGCAATGCTTGCGATGCCATTCACATTCGTGACCAACGCATTCGAAGGCAGTTCACGCATGGGTACCGTGCTTGGTTTGTTCAACTGCACCATTTGCTTGCCACAAATCGTGGCTGCGGCTACCGGCGGTGTGGTAATGCACCTCGTGGGCAGTTCACAACCCAATATGCTCATCCTCGCTGGCGCATACCTCGTGATTGCTGCCGCTTGCGTGTTTGTTATCAAGACCAAGAAGGCATAAGCGCTTTTAAATAAGCGATATATACTTCGGTTGCAATATTCAATTT
>JAKSMA010000056.1 GCA_024400895.1 Muribaculaceae bacterium
TGCTTTTATTATTATCCCAAAAAGTTCATTAGGAGCAAATCCTGGCGGCTAAGTGGAAAAAAGGTGTGGATGAAAAACAAAAACCAAAGCCCCCTCCTCAACATAGCAGGGACAAGCCTCTGGCATGTATAACCCAGAGCTACTTTCTGTGCTACAGCACTTCCTTGATTTTGACGCCGCTATTCTCGCCAGCGATATACGTGCCAAGGTTCTTACCCTCGCGCAGCACCTCTGTGGCAATGAGCGGAAGCCCTTCCTTAATCATCATGATTTTAAAGATATCGCCCTTTTTCAGGCGGCTGCTGCTGTGGTTGATAACGGTGAACGCATTGTCGCCGTTAAAACGCAGCGTCAATTCCTTCCGGGGAGCGTAACCCAGCGTCACGATTGCACCTTGCGCCAGCTCCGAAGGGTGGATTTCTTTCGTGTTGGAAGGTTCCAAAAGCCGCGAACCAACTTTCGACTTTTTCTGTAAAAGGTCCTCATAACTTTCGTATTCGAGGTAATGTGCAATCGCATCGAGAGTAAACCGGTGAGGCGTGTGCGTATCAGAGAAGAAACCCAGCAGACGCTTGATGGTGTTAGCCCCCAACCGTTCGCCAGTGGCATTGAAAATTTTGTCGCTCAGCTTCTCGCCCACCGAAGGCGTGCTAATTTTAAGTTCCGCTTTTTTCAGGAGCGCATTGGTTATTTCTTTTGGTAAATGCATCTAAATAGTTCAAGTTTTATGCCAAAATCAAAAATGATGGCATTGCAAAAATCCCAATGCCCATTGCAAAATTAGTAAAAAAAATCAGAAAAAATCTCTTCATTTCCCCGTAATGGATAAAATGGACGGAATGGATGATAACATGAACAAAATGGATACACTCTTTCTCCCCCAGAACCTTTAACTTTGTCACAACTTAAAAACGGATATACAAGAAACAGATATTGCAAACATCTTTTCAGTTGATAATTGTTTATCATGAAGGGCGGTTCTTGTGAATTATTATATTTAATGGCCTTAAGCCCTTCAAGGCACAGATTAAAATTATGGGCATTTTCGGAAGAGGAAAAAGTGGCGGAATGATGAATGTAATCCGCTGTGATGAAACGGAATATTTAGTTTGGAAATGGCGTCCAGAAGGTCAAGGTGCTAATTCTACGACTAGAGAAAACTCTATTCGTTATGGTAGTAGTTTGCGAGTAAAAGATGGTGAAGTTGCAGTTTTCGTCTATAAACAGAAAGACGGTGCAATGCAGGATTTTATCGTTGGTCCATACGACGACACCATTAAAACCGCCAATTTCCCAATTCTTTCAAGCATCGTAGGTTTAGCTTTTGGTGGAGAATCACCATTCCAGGCAGAAATCTACTTCATGAATCTACAAGGTACAAACCAAGTACAGTTTACTATTCCTTATTTTGATGTAACAGATCCACGGCTTCCTGATTATCCCGTTCCCGTCGCAGTTCGTGGCACTCTTACCTTTGTGTTGGAAGACTACAAGAATTTCATCAAACTGAATCGTTTGATTGACTTTAATCTTGAAGCTTTCAAAAACCAGATAAGAGACACTATGACTCGGAAGATAAAAGGCGTTATCACAAATGTTCCCTCCGACTGTGGAATGCCTGTTGTTCAAATGGAGCGTAAAATTGATGAGATAAGCGAGTTGTTGGAGAATAGGCTCAAAGATCGCTTTGACGAGTATGGTGTGAAGATGAAACACATTGATATAAGTGCCATCAACATCGACAAGGATTCACCCGCTTATATGGAAGTGAAGGATTTGACGGGTGGTTTAACAGCTCAAACAATGCGTGCTCAAAACGATTTGGGTATTAAGAATATGCGAGATATGCAAGCCTTGAATTTGTCGAATTTACAGGAAACCATGCGTATTCAGCGTGAAGAAGCTCAACGTGCTCAAAAACTCCAAACAGAGACCAACTTTTTGGGTGCACATGCCCTTAACCAACAAACAAGTGTGCTGCAAACTGCGGCAAGTAATCTTGGCAAAATGGGTAGCATTAGTACAGGGAACGGTTCTATGAACCCTGCAGGCATGATGACAGGCATGATGATGGGTGGTGCTATGGGCCAACAAATGGCTGGTATGATGAACAATATGGGTCAGCAGATGCAAAGTGCCATGCAGGCGCCTCCACCAATGCCGCAAGTGCAATTTATGGTGGCGGCAAATGGTCAGCAATCGGGTCCATATAATATGCAGCAGCTTCAACAACTTGTACAAACAGGCCAGTTGACCGCCCAAACCTACGTTTGGAAGCAAGGTATGGCTCAGTGGGAGCCTGCGGGCAATGTTCCCGAATTAGCAAGCTTGTTTGCAGCGCCAGCAGCCCCTCCAGTTCCTGGCGGCATGCCTACTCCCCCTCAGATGCCGTAAAAACATCTTTTAGAAAATTTTAAAGATTCAACATTATGAACGACAATAGTTTTTATTCCGTCGACCGTCTGGTTGAGTTTGGTTTAGGTATGGCCATGGCTCAACAGATGGTGCAGGTGATGAACCATACTATGCAGACCATGTATGTGCCTGGCTCTGTACAGGCTATGCCTCAAAAGCAAGTTCCTCAAAATGCATTACCCATGGTGTGCTATGTGGGAATTGATGGCAAGCAGGTTGGACCACTGAATGAGTCCGAGTTGGCAACACTTGTAGCCAACAAGCAAATCAACAAAGATACATACGCTTGGATTCCAGGCATGCCCGCATGGAAAACAATTAGTGAAATCCCCGAAATATTGAGAATAATTGCTCTCGCTCCACCCCCAATGCCAACTAAATAAATATGAAATGCAATGTTTTTCCAGCTATAATAGCTGTAGTAATCGCTTGCTTGTTGGCATATTTGGCCTATACGATAGCAGAGGGCAAGGAAAATGATGTGGTATGTGGTATTGTGAGTTTTGTATGCTTTGCATCAACCCTTGTCTCCACATTGTCTCTTCGAACAGATTCGTCGCGACTGAACATTAATTTACGTGTGATGTCGACAGTGTTTTTTACTGTGTTTATTGTTGTGAACTTTGTGTTTGCTGCCACAACGTTGACGATGCCGTATTACGTGATAATTAATGCTTTGTTAGTGACTATTTTTATGGCAACACTATACAAGTTTTCTACTATTAAAGATGTATAATCACGATATACCGTCACGAAAACAAGAAAACTTCATCTAAATGGTTCAAAGCTGATAATGTGAGTATCATATTAAAGTATTATTATTTTATTATATAAATTTTTAAATTTTATAGTTATGTTTTCAAAAGAATTAGAAAATCTTATTAATGCGACACTCGAAGATGGCATGCTTGAAGAATACGAGAAAGCAGCCCTTGTGAAACGTGCTCAAGCAGAAGGCGTTGATATTGCAGAACTTGAAATTTACATCAACAGCATCCTTCAGAAACGTCAGCGTGAAGCGGACAACGAGAGAAAGGCTCAATATGCCAAAGCAGAGCAAAAGAAGAAAGAGGCTTTCGGTAGAGTTTGTCCAGCATGTGGACGTCAAGTGCCATCCATGACTCTTAAATGTGAATGTGGTTATGAGTTCACTCCGCAAAAACAAACTTCTTCAATCAAGGTGTTGTTGGATAAACTGGATGCAATCAACCAGAAATCAACTAAAATGTTGCAAAATAGAGAAGGAAAAGACAATGATGAAACTCACTCTTCTCTTCTCAAAAAAAACTTAATGTGATTACTATGTTTCCTGTTCCAAATACGAAGGAAGATATTATTGAGTTCCTATCAATAGCCATGACCAGTTCTAAAAAGAAAGGTGGAATTTTCGGTTCTGTTGGTGGAAGATGTGTTTTTTTCGTTGCTCTTGCGTTAATAGTTTTTGTCCTTTTAGGTTTAGCTGGAGGCGGGGAAGTTGGACTGCTTGTAGGTCTTTTGATTTTGGGGTATGGCTTGATGTTTAGTTTTGTTGGTGGGCAGGATGTTATTCGAGAAAATAAAATAGCCCAAGCTTGGCGTGATAAGTTCGAGCAGGTGATGCTTAAGGGACGCAGCCTTCGCGGCGATGCTGAATTCACGCAGCAATTAGACTATTACGAAAGTTTGCTGAACCAAAAGAAGTAAATCTAAAAAACTCAAGGGCGCTGAAAAACTCTAATTTCAAGAGGGGGGTTCAGTGCCCTAAAAACTCAAGAGCGACTTTTACTTGTAGCGGTTTTGGAACAAACGGTTAACAATAATCAAATAATAGGGATTTAAAGCGGAATATAAAATGAAAAGTTTAATTAATTATTATCTCAAGTACTGTGTGGGTATGTGGGTGGAAATGAATAGGTGTACTGATGAACATCTATTGCACGGTATCAGTAGCGGGGAATTTCAACGCTCTGTGGTTAAAGGTGCTCACCAACGCAGGTTGACGAACGCTTCTGTTGACTCTTTTTTGGAAAACATCAATAAAGCGATTTCTATCAATAGCCAGTATTATTACTTTGAAGAACTTATTGATGATGTGAAGAAATGCGTAGTGAAAGGGATTGGTGACCTGACTGTGTATGATACAGCAAGGCGAATCGGTCATGTACTTCCACTTGCTGTGTATCCACAAAGATATGTGTATCTCGCACGTGGGGCAAAAATTGGAGCAGAGAAATTGTTGGGACGCACAGTCTCTTTCCGAGAGCCCATAGATGTGTTCAAGCCTTTCTTTGGTGATTTGCCAAGCATTTGCGTTGAAGACATTTTGTGTATTTTCCATAATTTTTACATCAAAGGTGGTGTTGCCCCCGGATTGGTGATTGATGGCAAAAAGATTACTATTGATGGGGGAAATGTTAAGGCTCCATGTTGCAACACCACAGGTGCAGCACATGTTCCTGATGAATGGTATGATTCCAAAAGCCTTGTGGCATTCGACTGCATGTATGAAGATGAAAATGTCGACGACGGCACGCTTGAATTGTGTCCCGATTATGTGAATGATATAAAATATTAAATTTTATCACCTTTAAATATTTTGAAAGATATGAAAAAAGTAATTCTGATTTTATCGATAGTTTTGCTCGGTATTGCAAACGTATCGGCAGCAACTCCAAAAAAGGCTGCAAAGAAAACAACAACAAAGAGAACAGCAACCGCGCCAGCCGAAGCGCCCATTGTAATCTCTTCTGCCCCCCTTGGCGATAAGACATGGATGGAAAAAGCAGACGCTGGCGACGCATTGGCGCAAGCGGTGGTGGCTTATTGCTATTATGACGGTGGCTGCGGATTGCCAGAGGATTATGCCAAAGCATTAAGCTACGCTCAGAAAAGCGCTGACCAAAACTGCGGCTCAGGCTTTTATGTCCTTGGGGCGTTGTACAAATATGGGTATGGTGTTGGAAAGGATGAAGCTAAAGGGAAAGAGTTTTATACCAAAGCATTCAATGCCCTTGTTGAAGAAGCAAAGTCGGATGAATTGTTTCCTCAATATCTGTTGGGCCTTTGTCATTGCTGTGGCTTAGGGGTCGCAAAATCCAATGACAATGGTTTGCCCTGGATTCGTGGAGCCGCTGAGAAAGGCTTCGCTTTAGCACAAAACTACTTAGGCCGCTGTTATCAAAATGGATGGGGCGTTACAAAATCGGAAACAGAAGCTGTGGAATGGTATAAAAAAGCAGCTGCCCAAGGCTTGTCGTGGGGTGCTAATAATTTAGCGGATATGTATTATAATGGCAATGGTGTTGCGAAATCTTATACAGAGGCAGTAAAATGGTATAAGAAAGCTGCCCAAATGGGTAATGGCGGTGCTGCAAATTCAGTCGGTAATATGTATTACAGTGGCGAGGGTGTTGCGAAATCTTATACAGAGGCAGTAAAATGGTATAAAATAGGCACTGATTTGGGTAATGGCGCTGCATGTAGAAACTATGCAAGTATGTATGAGGATGGAGAAGGCGTGAAAAAAGATTATTCTAAGGCTTTGAGTTTGTATGAAAAAGCCGCCGCATTAGGAAATGAAAAAGCAAAAGATAATATAGCAAAATTGAATGAGAAAAAGGAGGCAGAGTCGCTTGGTATCTCAGAAAAAAGACTTGCTGGAGTATGGTACGGAGGTCAAGGAAATGTGGATTTTAATATGACATTAAAGGCTAATGGACAATGTATTGTGAAAGTTTCTCAGTACCAAGCTAATTATGGACTCGTTCGTATGACTTACAGTGGAGATTGGTACTTGGACGGCTTGTATTTCAAAGTATCTGATTTATCTGTAGTTTCCGCATCAGCTGGATACGCGACTCGTGCAGTAGCAGAACAGGCAGCAAGAAAGGTGAAAAAACTGATGGTTGAGACGATTAGCAACCTTAGAGTATATGATAAAAATTCGATTGGATTTTTTAGAAGACAATAAATATGAAATAATTATTCCTAACAAAAGATAAGACGGGAATAATGAAAATTGGGGCTGTGTCATTAAATGGCACAGCCTTTTTGTTTAGTCATTTTGCTTGTTGAGTATGGAGTGGGGGGTGCAAAAATGTATTTGGCGCGTTGAGAAATGTTTTGAGGGATGGCATCGGCAGGGATGGGGTGGTTTAGTGCAGAAAATTGCTTGTATTGAATAAAAAAGTGTGGTTTTTGTTCAGTATGGCGATGGAATTGAATAAAATCGGTGTTTTTTTACGGGGCAACGGGTTTTCGAGGCAATGAGACAATTGGTTTATGTGGGTGGGAGTCTGGGCATGAGATGTGAAAGCGGGTGGGTCGCTTGGGGTGATGAGCGAGCCTCCCGATGTAAGCATGTTTTTATATGTTAATAATAATGCGGCTATTTAACATATATTTGGGAATAATTCTCAAAAATAGGCGTTAAAATTATGGAATAATTCTCAAAAATTGGTGTTAAAAACATGGAATAATTCTCAAAATCTTTGCTATTTGTTTGAAAATGACTACTTTTGTAGAAAAGAAAAAGAACAAAGATATGTTGTATCGAAAATATGCGCAAAATATTGAGACGTTTTTGAAGACTCAGCCAAATAAGATTCTTCTTGTGAACGGCGCTCGTCAGATAGGTAAATCTTATATTATTCGTTATGTTGGGCAAAAGTTGTTCAGAAATTTCATAGAGATTAACTTGAAAGAAGACAGTGAGGGGGATGGGGTGTTTTCAAAGGTGAATAGTTTGCATGATTTTCATCTCCAACTCAGTTCTTTAGCAGGTGATCGTTTGGGATCCAAAGAGGATACGCTTGTTTTTTTGGATGAAATTCAGAGTTATCCCAAATTATTGACCATGCTGAAATTTTTGAACCAAGAGGGACGTTTCACTTATATTGCCAGTGGTTCACAGTTAGGTGTCGCGTTATCTCAAACGCCATCGGTTCCAATTGGAAGTGTTGCAATAGAGGAGATGTATCCTTTGGATTTCGAGGAGTTCCTTATTGCCATGGGGTGTGGGGAAAACGTTGTAGATGAAGCTAAAAGATGTTTTGAACAACGAGAATCATTATCTGAGGCTTTACATGATTATATGTTGCGCCAATTTAAAAATTATCTTCTTATTGGCGGTTTACCCGAAGTAGTCAACACCTTTATTAGCACTCGGAATATCGTACTTTGTAGAAGGCTGCAACAATACATTCACGATTTGTATAGAATAGACGCTTCTCAATACGATGAAGCGCATAAATTAATGATTCGTCGCATCTACGATATGGTTCCGTCTAATTTAGAGAGCAAGAAGAAGCGCGTAATCATAAAGGATATTGATGGAAAAAAAGGACATCGCTCTTTTGCCGACTATGCAGATGAATTCGAATATCTTACGGCATCGGGTATTGCATTGGAGGTGAAAGCTGTAAGCAATCCTTCTTTTCCTCTGTTGGAAACTGGAACGAAAAACCTTTTGAAATTGTATCTCAATGATGTGGGAATACTTACAAAGCTGTTGTATGGCAATAATATAAATGCTATTCTGCAGGATGAGCGAAGTGTTAATTTAGGCACAGTATACGAGTCGGTGGTGGCACAGGAATTGCATGCTCACGGATTTCCTTTGTATTATTACGACAACAAGAAGAACGGCGAAGTTGATTATCTGGTTGATGACTATGAAAGTCTTTCGGTTTTACCTCTTGAAATTAAGTCGGGTAAAGACTATAAAAAACATAGCGCTTTAGATAGATTTTTGTCTGCATACAATATAGAGAGAGCCATTGTTTTTAGTAATGAGCGAGAGGTGACAGCAGACAAAGGTTTGGTTTATATGCCAATTTATTTTTGTATGTTTCTCAACCGTGATTCGACAAATGCGGGCGATTTAATAATGCCGGCAATAGCTGCGCCTGAGGTGTGATGGCATGAGATGTGAAAGCGGGAGGGTCGCTCTGGTGATGAGCGAGCCTCCCGCTTTTGTGTATGGTGTGGCGTCGGTGTCCGTCGTTCCTATGTTTGGCCGGTTGGGCGGGGGATTAGGGGTCGAGGCGGGCGTCGGCTTTGTCTTCGGTGTAGCCCATAAATTCTTCCCATGTGAGGCCTAAGCGGAGGCCTGAGTCTACTTCCCATTGCAGGTGGTGGTAGTCGTTTTCAGGATATCCGGTGTTGTTGACGTAGTTCATTTGCACCTTTTCCCATGTGGCCTTGCCGTCTTTGGATACGTTGACGCGGATGAGGTATGGGCCAGGGTTCTTGCTGTTGCGTTCGGACATGGCGTCGAATGTGAGGTGCTCTACGCCGTCGATGAATCGGTGATCCCATGCGTGTACGTGTCCGGCAAATACCATGGTAGTGTTCCATTCTTTGGTTTTGTTGAGGAGGAAGTACATTTCTTCGCGGCAGAATGTGGATGAGAATTGTGTGAAGCGTGGACGGAAGAAGTTGGTGTGGGTGAACACGAAGCGGTTTCTCACTTTGAAGTATCCTTCTTCTCCGTTAGGGAGCAATCTTTCGAGGAGTGCACCTTTTTCAATGGCGTCGATTTGCTCTTTGCCCAGTGTGCCCGACGCTGTGTCGAGGAAGATGAAGTGGTCGTAGATTGCCGTTCTGCGGTCGGGTGTGAAGTCGGCGAGAATCCAGAAGTCGTAGTACGATGCCTTAAACACTTGGGTGAACAGTGCCCATCCGTTGCGGGTGATGTCGTGGTTGCCAGGCACTACGTAGAATGGCTTGGCTCCGTGCTCTTTCTGTTTGTAGAAGTCGACCACGTTTTTCACAGCTGCGTAGTATTGTGGCTGTGTTTCGGCAATGTCGCCGAGGTGGCACACAAACATGTCGTTGTCGCGTCGTGCAATCTCAAACATTTCGCGCATGCGGCCAGTGTCGTAGAGGGTGTGGCTGTCGGCGCCGATGAGGAAAGAGTAGGCTTGTGGCTCGCCTTTGTATATCACATCGATGATTTCGCCTTTTTCGTCCTCTATGAAGTCGAAGTCAAGATTTTTTACGGTTGTAGTGTCGTATGAATCGCCATATTCGCTCCAGTAGAGCAAACTCATTTTCACGCGGTCGTTCACTGCCGTTCCGGCAAGGAGCACGCCTGCTGGGTCGACTTTGGAGCATGATGTGAAGGCGATGGTTGCCAAAGTTGCCGCTGCTATTGTGAGCGAGCGTAGGCGTGATTTATTGAATATTTTAGATGTCATCATTACCATACGTGTTTAATACCTAATTTTACGTGAGTTTCATATCTTGTGGCGAGTTGCGACATGGAGCCTGCTGGTCGCACATTGAGTTCGCCGAAAAGTTTCAGCTTGTGAGGCAGTGGTGCATAGAAGCGCACGCCCCAGTTGATGTTCCAGTTTTCGTAGTAGAAATCGTCGTAGTTGCGGAAGAATAGGCCGATGTTCCATGGATTGCTGCGTCGGCGAATGTTCGCGCCAATTCCGAATGTGAGCGTGATTGGTTCGGTGTAGCCGCTTCCCATCGAATTCCAGTGGATGAGCGATCCACCGAGGGTCATGTCGAAATAGGAGGTTTGCCAATTCATCGACAGGTTGCCGATGTATTCGCAGGCTTTGAATTTGTTGTAGCGGTTAAACATGAGTTTTCCGCTTGCGAAGAAATCGCTGTGCTTGGTCCATGTGAAGTGGTAGATACCGCGTGCAGAAAGGCCAACGAGGTTTTTCTTTATTTGCAGATTGGCACCGCCTTCCACCGCCCATTTGTTGTTGAAATGATGGGTGTAGAGTCCGGTGGCGCCCATGTAGAATCCCGAAACGGTGTTCGTGCCCACTTGGGCATACGCCACCACTTCGTTGGTGTGGATGCTGTCGAACTTGGTTTCGCCGCAGAAATTGGTTTCCTGTGCCGAAACGCCGAAGGCGACGAGCATCGCTGTGATTGCTGTGATGAATTTTCGCATATTGAGAGAGTTATTGTTTTGTTCTGTTTTGATACTCCACACTAAAGAGTGTGCTGTCAGCATCCGCAAAATTAATGTTTTTTTTATTATGCGACCAACAATTTAGTTCGTATAAAACAAAGTTTTCAACGAATTGTATTAGGCGGCCTTATTTTTAGCTCAAGCCTTTGAGCATAGTCATGATGTTGAAATTCTTGTTGCGGTTGTTGAGCAGTTGTTCAATCTCTGCTATTTCCTTGGTGGCTTCGAGTCGCTGTGCCAGTGGAAGGAGCGAGTTGAGAAGTTGCTCGGCCGCTGCTCTTCGGTTCACCAGGCGAATGAGCGCCTTTGCCAGCGCTATAGAGAGCGTGAGTTCGCGTTCGCCCATCGTGTTGCTGATTTTCTTTTGGTAGCGCAGGCTCTTGGTGTAGAATTTCACAGCGCCACGGGCGTTGCCCATTTGCAGGAGCAGGTCGCCCTCGTTTTTGAGCGAGTCGATGAGGTTTTCCAGCGCCTCCCGGGTCTTCTCTGCCCCACCCTCGTTGAGCATGGCGGTGTAGAGTTCGGTGGTGTGCTGGTAGTGTGCCAGGATGTTCATTTGGTTGGCACGGTTTTTATAGATGCTTGTCGATGCTTCCACTGCGTGTACGAGCATTGCCGAGAAGCGAGCGCTGTCGCGTTTCACGAGTCGTTCCAGAAGTTTCTGTGCCTTGGTTAGCTCCTTCACTGCACGACTGTTGTCGTCGGTTTGGCTATGCACGATGGCAAGATTATAGAGCAGTGATGCAAGAATGGCGAGAAAGTCTTCATTGCGCTTGTTGGTCACTTCCACGAGCACGTTGAGGGCGTTTTCTGCCGAGCCCAGTGCCAGAATGTAATCGCTGTTTTTGATAAATGTGCTCATTCTCGCCAGCCATAGCCAACTGTGGAACAGCAAAGGCCATTCGTTGATTTCGTCGTTGAACACGGCGTTGTCGATGCATGAAGCGGCTTCACTGTCGCGGTCGTGAAGCATGAGGTAGCGCACCCACCACACCGTCAAGTCTTGTCGCTGTTGTGTGTTGAGAGAGAGGAAATCGGGTTCGTTGCCGGTCTCCTCTGCCACCGATGTGAGTCTTGAGATATCGGTCTGGAATGTTGGGGTCGATACGTCGATAATCAGATGCTCCATAATAGCTTGAATTAGATTTTATTCTTTGGTTTCGGCTTCGCTGATGGCTAAGCGCATTTTTTCGGCCATATCGGGGTCGATGCAGTTGGTGTCGCCAGCTGCGTTGTTGGCGAGTGTAAGTGCAGTATTCACGATGTCCTGCATCGTTGCTTTGTCCAAAGTGCGCATTTGTTCTGCGGTGATGCCCGCT
>JAKSMA010000057.1 GCA_024400895.1 Muribaculaceae bacterium
AAAAGCGAAATCGGAATGGGTGTTTCGGGTGTTTCAGGTGTTTCGGGTGTGCGCGTCGGTGCCAACCTGTTTCCCTTCCAAGCGCCATCAGCCACGCCTTGCTCCTCGGTTATCCTTTTCGTCATAATCCGCTGATCCCATAATTCTATTTAATTTCTGTTGCCTCCATAGGGGGGCAGGGCGCAAAAAAAAAAGGCCCTTATTCATCACGAACCGGGGACTTTTGAATTTTATGAATAGAATCTGTATAGAAAAGTGCAATATAAAATGTTGTCTTTGTCTTTTTGCACTGCAAAGTTATAAACACTTTCGGTTATGGCAAAATCATTTTATGTTATTTTTTGCTAAATATGTCAGATGGGCTATTTTTTTTCCGAAAAGTAACAATTTAGGGAGTGAAATCCACTATCTTTGTACCCACAAACCAATAGTGGCACAATTTTTGCATTAGTAGATTACAGATGACGAAGCGTGTTTTTACATATTTGATGATGCTGCTTGGCGCGTGCTTGAGCGCGAATGCGCAGGTTGATTCTACAATTCGCGTGAGCCTGGTCACGATGTATCCCGGCAGCGAAGTGTACGAACTCTATGGCCACACCGAACTTCGGGTGGTTGATGAGCATGGCGACTATTTTTTCAACTATGGCTTGTTCGATTTCAATGCCCCTGGCTTTGTGTATCGTTTCGTGAAGGGCGAAACTGATTATCTGTGTGGCGCTATTCCTGCATCGTTTGCACTCAGAGGTTATGAAGGCCGCCGTGTGGTGGAGCAAGAACTCAATCTCACTCCGGCTCAAGCGCAGCAAGTGCGCGATTTGCTTTTTGAAAATGCAAAACCGGAGAACGCTACTTATCGCTATAAGTTTGTGACCGACAATTGCGCCACTCGTCCTCGCGACATCATAGAGGCTGCTTTGGGCGATGCGATGACATATCACCCAACAGATTCTGTCAATGTGACATACCGCGACATGATGCATCGCTACAATGGCAATTATTCTTGGAACCGATTGGGTATTGATTTGGCTTTAGGATGCAATCTCGATACCGTGATTACTTATCGCCAAACTATGTTTGCTCCATTGGTGCTGATGGACGCTGTTTCGCGCGCAACAGTGATGACCGCGAATGGGGGAGAGGCACCGCTCGTCAAATCCACTCTTACGCTAATCGACGGACCGGAAGAGGGGCTCGTTGAACCTCCCACTCCATGGTGGGCTTCACCTCTTATGATGGCGCTTGTGCTGCTTGCGCTTACTGTGGGTGTGTCGGCGCGTGACTATCGACGCCTTAAGGTGAGCCGCTGGTTCGATACTGTGCTGTTTGTGCCCTATGCGCTCTTTGGATGTGTGATGTTCTTCCTGGTGTTTGTTTCTATTCACGAGTTTACATCGCCCAACTATCATGCGCTCTGGTTGCACCCGCTCTACGTTTTGTTGGCAGTTCTGCCATGGATTGCGAAGGCGGAAAAGACGCTCAAGGCATTGCACGTAGCCAACATTGTGTGGCTTGCGGTGGTGGTGCTACTACTTGTTACAGGCATTTTGTCGCAAGAAATTCCGTTGATTTTCTATCTGCTGATGGTGGTGCCAATGGCGCGCTCTATTAGTTATTTGCTTATTAATCGCTTATGCAGTCGCACAACAGACAAATAAATCGCCTTCTCACATCGATTATGGCTTCCATGGTGGTGCTTTCCGCTATGGCTGCTGTAGAGGTGCGTGTGCCCTGTGAAGATGTTGAGGTGATAGTGAACCAACTTCGGTCCGACTGCACCCTCCTGCTATCTGACCGCGAGGGGCAAGAAGCGCTTGGCCGGCTGCTCCGTCATCCCAAAGGCGAGGCTTTGGTGCGTGCCATTAAAGGCATTTCGCAAAAGCGTATTGGGGGCGAACTGAAATGCCAGAAATCGGTGGCGGCGACGCTTCCGCAGTTGCTCATTCCTTCAACCGCAAAATCATTACAATTCACCAATATACCCATAGAATCGGCTCTGCTTGCACCGGCATCGAAGAGCCAATTGAGAGTGCGAGCTCCCAGTATTGTTCTGATTTAGCCTCTAAACAACTGGTTTCGGGGCGAAATCACTGTGTTTTTCAACTATTTTTATTATCTTTGTAACTCATTATGCAGTGCTCCGCGGCGCGGCCAAATGGCAGCGGCGTGGCAGTGCAGTAAATATGTAAAAAAACAAAACAATACAATATATATGGGATTAAATGACTTTTTAAAATCGATGTTCGGTAGCAAGAGCGACCGCGACTTGAAGAAACTGCGTCCTATCGTGCAGAAAATCAAGGATGTGTACCCTTCAATCGAAGCTCTTTCTAACGACGAACTTCGTGCGCGTGTCACTGCTATCCGCCAAGAAATTCAGGATTATGTGCAACCACAGCGCGACGAAATCGCACAAATTAAAGTTGAGGTAGAAGAACTTGAATTTGAAAAGCGTCAGCCACTTTGGGACAAGGTGGACAAGCTTCAGAAAGAAGTGCTCGATCGCATTCAGGAAAAACTCGACGAAGTGCTTCCTGAAGTGTTTGCTATCGTAAAAGATACTGCTCGCCGTTTCGCGCAAAACGAAACATTGGAGGTGACCGCAACCGACTTCGACCGTCAATTGGCTGCTGAAGGTCGCGACTTCCTCTCAATTGAAGGCGACACGGCCACATACTACAACCACTGGGTGGCTGGTGGTAACGAAGTGACCTGGGACATGATTCACTACGATGTACAGCTCATCGGTGGTATCGTGCTTCACCAAGGTAAGATTTCGGAAATGGCTACCGGTGAAGGTAAAACCCTCGTGGGTACACTGCCTGTGTTCTTGAACGCACTTGGCGGCAATGGTGTGCACATGGTGACCGTGAACGACTACCTCGCTAAGCGTGACTCGGAGTGGATGGGTCCTCTCTACATGTTCCACGGCATCAGCGTGGCTTGTATCGACAAGACTCGCCCTAACTCTCCAGAGCGCCGTGCAGCCTACAACTGCGACATTACTTTCGGTACGAACAGCGAATTCGGTTTCGACTACCTTCGCGACAATATGTGTATGAGCCCTGAAGAAATGGTGCAGCGTCCACACAACTTCGCCATCGTGGATGAGGTCGACTCTGTGCTTATCGACGACGCCCGTACACCACTCATCATCTCAGGTCCTGTGGCAAGAGGTGAAGACCAAATGTTCAACGACTTCAAACCAAATGTAGAACGCGTGTACGATGCTCAACGCCGACTCGTCACTCAATTGCTCGCCGACTCTAAACGAATGATGGCAAGCGACGACGACAAGGTGTTTGAAGAAGGTGTGTTGCTGCTCTATCGTGCACACAAGGGTCTTCCAAAATACAAACCACTGATTAAGTATCTCTCTGAAGAAGGCGTGAAGCAGTCGATGATGAAAATCGAGGCTAAGTATATGCAAGACAACAGCCGCGATATGCACATCGTCACCGACCCTCTCTACTTCATCATTGAAGAACAAAACAACACTGTAGAACTTACCGATAAGGGTATCGATGTGCTCACTAAGGGTACTGAAGACCCTAAGTTCTTCGTGCTTCCTGATATTGCAAGCGAACTTTCGGCAGTGACCAACGAGCCTCTTACCGACGAAGAGAAGGTGGCTAAGCGCGACCAATTGTTGCAAAACTACTCACTGAAGGCAGAACGCGTGCACACTGTTACACAGTTGCTCAAGGCTTACACCCTCTTCAACCGCGACGACGAATATATCGTTGATGAAGAAGGTAAGGTGAAGATTGTGGACGAACAAACAGGTCGTATCATGGAAGGCCGTCGCTATAGCGATGGTTTGCACCAAGCTATTGAAGCGCAGGAAGGTGTGAATGTGGAAGCTGCTACACAAACTTTCGCTACTATCACTTTGCAGTACTACTTCCGTATGTACCACAAGCTCGCTGGTATGACCGGTACTGCAGAAACCGAGGCTGGTGAATTCTGGGAAATCTACAAACTCGACGTTGTAAACATCCCAACCAACAAGAAGGTGCTCCGCAACGATATGCCTGACCGCGTTTACAAGACTCAAAAAGAGAAGTTCAATGCGGTGATTGAAGAAATTGAAAAGATGCGCAATTCGGGCCGTCCTACACTGGTGGGTACTACCTCTGTGGAAATCTCAGAAATGCTCAGCCGTATGCTCCGTTTGCGTCACATTCCACACCAGGTGCTCAATGCGAAACTCCACCAACAAGAAGCCGACATCGTGGCTCAAGCTGGTCAGTCGGTTGAAGGTAAGGGTGTTGTGACTATCGCAACCAACATGGCAGGTCGTGGTACCGATATCAAGCTTTCACAAGAAGTGAAGGATGCAGGTGGTTTGGCCATCATCGGTACTGAGCGTCACGAATCTCGTCGCGTCGACCGTCAGCTCCGTGGTCGTGCCGGTCGTCAAGGTGACCCAGGTAGCTCAGTGTTCTTCGTGTCGTTTGAAGACAAGGTAATGCGTCTCTTCGCAAGCGAAAAGATTGTGAAGTTGCTCGACCGCCTTGGCCTTGAAGATGGCGAAGCTATTGAATCACCAATGGTAACCAAGAGTATTGAAAATGCTCAAAAGCGCGTTGAAGAAAACAACTTCGGTATCCGTAAGCACACTCTTGAATACGACGACGTGATGAATGCTCAGCGTAAGGTGATTTACACCAACCGCCACCACGCTCTCATTGGTGAACGCATTGGCTTGGATATCATCAACACTATCTACGACACTGTAGAAGATGCTGTTGCAAGATTCAACGACTACGAATATGAAGACTTCAAGATGCATGTGATGACCACATTTGCTATTGAGCCTCCATTGGATGAAGATGAATATCGCAAGCTCGACAAGCAAGCCAAGATTGACAAACTCTATAAGGTGGTGACTGAAGCCTTCAACCGCAAGATGGAACGCTTGCGCGAAGTGGCAACTCCTGTTATTAGCCAAATCGCTCAACAACAACTCGAAAATGGCGCTCCTGAGGTGATGGGTCAAATCCGTGTACCTGTTGGCGATGGCAAGCGTATGTTCGGTATCGTAATCGACATCAAGGAAGCTTACGAAACTGGTTGCAAGAATCTTGTGAAAGCTTGGCAAAAGGCTGTGCTCCTGCTTTCTATCGATGAAAACTGGAAGGAACACCTCCGCGAACTCGACCAATTGCGTCAATCAGTTCAGAATGCAAGTTACGAGCAGAAGGATCCACTCGTAATCTACAAGGTGGAATCATTCAAGCTCTTCGAAACGATGCTTGGCGTGCTTAATGGCAAGGTGGTGGCTACATTGCTCCGTGGTCAGATTCCTGTTGAAGCAAGCGACCCTGATAGCGTACGCCGCGAAGGTGAACGTGCACCTGAACGCACCAAACAACAGCAAAGATTGAGCGAAAACCGTGGTGATGATGCTCTTGCTGCTGCAGCAAAGGCTAATGCACAGGCTTCTCAATCGGCTTCACCACAAGCAGGTCGCCAACCAAACACTCCAATGGTGGCTGGTCCAAAGGTAATGCCTAACGACCCATGTCCATGTGGTAGTGGTAAGAAGTATAAAAAATGCCACGGCCGATTCGCATAATCCCGTCAGGCAATAAGAAATACATTTAACTGATAGTCGCTTCCTCGGCACTGCTGCAGGGAGCGACTATTGTTTTGAATCCAAAAAGGGCATTAAGGCATGGATGAGAAGTAAAATATGGCCGTTGGTCTCTAATGTACTTTCTGGAATACTCAGAAAAGTTGGAGATGAGGAAGCTGTGTTTCGGTAATAATCACTAACTTTGTAGTGTGCAGAGAAAAATCTGCGTCAGTAGAGATATGGAATTTAACTCGTGGTCGTTTGTGATGTTTTTCCCGGTGGTGTGCCTGCTTTATTGGTGCATCAAGGGACAGCGCTTCCGCAATGTGTTTTTGCTTGCGGCGAGTTACTATTTCTATATGTGCTGGAATGCCAGTTATGGATTGCTGTTGCTCACGAGCACGCTGATTTCCTATGGCGTGGGTTTGCGTATGGAAAGCACAGAGAGCCGCACGCAGCGCAAATGGCTCGTCGGTGCTGGCGTGGTGCTGAATTTGGCGCTCATTGCCTATTTCAAATACGCCAATTTTGGTGTGGAAACCGTGAACTGGGTGATGCAACTGCTGGGCGTGGATATGAATGTGCCGTTGCCCAACATCCTGTTGCCTGTTGGCGTGTCGTTCTTCGTGTTCCAAAGCGTTGGCTACACTGTGGATGTGTATCGCCGCACTGTGCCAGCCGAGCGCAACTTTGTGAACTACGCGCTGTTTATCTCGTTTTTCCCGCAGTTGGTGGCTGGCCCTATTGAGCGCTCAGGCAATATGCTTCCGCAGTTTCGCGAGCAGCGCACTTTCGACGACGACAAGGCCATCTCTGGCTTGAAACTGATGCTGTGGGGCTATTTCATGAAACTTGTGCTGGCCGACCGTTGTGGATTGTATGTCGGCAGTGTGTTTGATGCTCAAATGGAAGACGGTTACTCGTCATTAATTGCAATTCTGCTCTTCTCTTTTGAAATCTATGGCGACTTCGCAGGCTACACCTATATAGCCATAGGCGCCGCACGAATCATGGGTTTTCATCTCAACGACAATTTCCGCCACCCATATTTTTCCGCCACTGTTACAGAGTTTTGGCGCCGGTGGCACATCTCGCTGTCCACGTGGTTTCGCGCCTATCTCTATTTCCCGCTTGGCGGACGCCGGTGTGGCAAATGGCGCGTCTACTTCAATCTGATGGTCACTTTCTTGGCCAGCGGTTTGTGGCATGGCGCTGGTTGGTCTTTTGTGCTGTGGGGTGGTCTGCATGGGCTTTTGCTTTGCATCGAACGCGCATTTCACCTTCATGACAAAAAACTCACTAAATTTAGGAGAGTGCCTCATGTGGTGATTACATTTTTGATGGTTTCATTATGTTGGATGATTTTTAGAGTTCAATCATTGGAACGAATTGCTTATCACCTTCAGCGAGCATGCTGCTTTGATGATATTTCATTAGGCGACACCCAGACATGCTACTCGTTGGCAGTCGTTTTCTTTGCAATCCTCGTTATTGCTGTGAAAGAGTCATTTGAAAATTACGCTCAATCTGCAATGAAGAGATTGTCATCTATATGTGTATGGTGGATAGATGTAATGATTGCACTATTCCTGTTGTTGTCGATTTCGTTTTTCGCATCTCCAAAGGGAGGGGCTTTTATATATTTCCAATTTTAGAAGATGATGAAACACCGCTTCCTTAAAATGCTGTTCACTGTTTTTACGGTAGGTTTAGCAATTATATTAATTGTTAAGTTCTCATCGTTGGCATATATCGACAAGGCGCTTGATTTCAACCTTCCAAAAGAGAAAAAAGTGTTGGTTTTGGGAAGCTCATTCGGTGAAGACGCCATTGATGATAGCATTCTAAATAACTGGTCGAATAAATGTCATAGTGCAGATATGCTGTTCTGTACATATGTTTTGTTGAATCGCTATTTAGAAAAGAATCAGGTGGATACGGTTCTGGTGCAATTAGATGAATTTGGCATGGGCGACGATGCCTACATTTCTACTAATTATCTCCTATATGAGAGCTCACGGATGGCTATTGCAGGTGTTGACGTGGTTAAAGATTTGGTGTCGGTTGATGCAGAATCGGTTTTGTCATTTTATTTATTGAACGATTTATTCACGCTCTCTCAAAAGCATGTAATAGGCGGGTATGAGAATTGGCATCATCAAGGACTAACTACAGAACTTCAAGAGTTGGATGCCAAATTAAAGAAAAATGGGAAAATGAAATTGCCTAAGTTCCCTCTTTCGTGCTATAGCTTGCAGAATAAATATCTTACAAAAATCATTGAGCTATGTAAGCGTAAAGGTGTTCAATTGGTATTGGTCAACTATCCTAAATATAAGCGAGGGATGTATTATGATCGGTCTGTGGTGTGGGACTATTACACCACTTTAGACGATAGCGTGAAGATTGCTGAGTATGAAAATTTTGAGTTCCCTGACACATCCTACTATGCTAATAGTGGACACCTCAATTATCGAGGCGCAGCATATTTCTCATCAGCACTTCGCCGTGAAGGCTTGAAACTACAGTCGCCCAAATCATGGTGTGCCACCCGTCACGACTAATGTGCGAAGGGCTCTTTGTTCAAGAGCGACTACATGCTATATATATATGGTAAGATGTTGGGCACATTTAGGTTGTGTTTCGGTAATAATCACTAACTTTGTAGTGTGCAGAGAAAAATCTGCGTCAGTAGAGATATGGAATTTAACTCGTGGTCGTTTGTGATGTTTTTCCCGGTGGTGTGCCTGCTTTATTGGTGCATCAAGGGACAGCGCTTCCGCAATGTGTTTTTGCTTGCGGCGAGTTACTATTTCTATATGTGCTGGAATGCCAGTTATGGATTGCTGTTGCTCACGAGCACGCTGATTTCCTATGGCGTGGGTTTGCGTATGGAAAGCACAGAGAGCCGCACGCAGCGCAAATGGCTCGTCGGTGCTGGCGTGGTGCTGAATTTGGCGCTCATTGCCTATTTCAAATACGCCAATTTTGGTGTGGAAACCGTGAACTGGGTGATGCAACTGCTGGGCGTGGATATGAATGTGCCGTTGCCCAACATCCTGTTGCCTGTTGGCGTGTCGTTCTTCGTGTTCCAAAGCGTTGGCTACACTGTGGATGTGTATCGCCGCACTGTGCCAGCCGAGCGCAACTTTGTGAACTACGCGCTGTTTATCTCGTTTTTCCCGCAGTTGGTGGCTGGCCCTATTGAGCGCTCAGGCAATATGCTTCCGCAGTTTCGCGAGCAGCGCACTTTCGACGACGACAAGGCCATCTCTGGCTTGAAACTGATGCTGTGGGGCTACTTTATGAAACTTGTGGTGGCCGACCGATGTGCACTTTATGTGGGCAGTGTGTTCGACACACCTCAAGTGGAAGGCTATTCTTCGCTTTTGGGCATCTTCCTCTTCCCGTTCCAGATTTATGGCGATTTCGCAGGCTACACTTATATTGCCATAGGCTCGGCACGAATCATGGGTTTCCATCTCAACGATAATTTCAATCATCCATATTTTGCTGCCACGGTAAGCGAATTTTGGCGCCGTTGGCACATTTCGCTATCCACTTGGTTTCGCGACTATCTGTATTTCCCGCTTGGCGGAAGCCGGTGTGGCAAATGGCGCGTCTACTTCAACCTCATGGTCACTTTCCTGGCCAGTGGCTTGTGGCATGGTGCCATGTGGACTTATGTGGCATGGGGTGGCGTGCATGGCCTTTGCTTATGCATAGAGCGCGCTCTTGGATGGCAGAAAAAGAAATTTAAAGCATTGGAGAAATGTGTGCATGTGGCAGTCACCTTTGTGATTGTGTCGCTTGCTCGTCTTATCTATCGTGCCGGTAGTATAGAAATGGCTGTCGTTCATTTCAAGCGTGCTCTTCATCCTTCAAATTTCACTCTGGGTAATGAAAATACCCATTTCGCTTTGCTGATGATTCTCATATCTGTAATCATTGTGGTGGTGAAAGATGCAGTGGAAGAGTGGGGTGGCGGCATGCAGAAACTACGCTGCTCAGTGTCGGTCTGGTGGCGCGATGTGGCCATCGTATCGCTACTGATTGTGGCTATTTCTCTTATGGCTTCGCCTGAAGGTGGCACATTTGTGTATTTCCAATTTTAGAAAAAATGAAACATCGCTTTCTTAAAACAATAGCATTGGCATTTCCCCTGAGCATTTTGATGGTGTTTGGGTTGAAGTTTGCTACGCTTGCCCATATGAGGAGCCAGCTCAACTTCAGTTTGGGTGCCGATAAGAAAGTGCTGGTGCTGGGCAATTCGCACGGGCGTGACGCAATTTGCGATTCGTTGTTACCGGGATGGGCAAATCGGTGTGCCGATGGTGAGGTCTACTTCGGCGTGTATCAGTTGGCGAAACGTATGCTTGACCAAAACAAAATCGACACGCTGGTGATTCATATGGTGGATTTTGAGTCGTATCCCGACGAGAACATCAACACAAATTTTATGCTCTATGAAAGTTCGCGCATGGCGTTGGCCGACGAGGAGCTACTCTCGAGGTTGTGGCAAATGAATTGGGGCGATTTGCTCTCGTTTTATTGTATCAACGATGTGCAAGCCATGCTCAAGCCTGTGGAAGTGGGTGGATATGAGCATTGGGACCACCACAATCTCTCTCTGGAATTGAAAAATCTGGAATATAGGCTGGCAAACAAAGGCAAAACATCAACCCCGAAGAATTCGATTGCTCACTACACATTGCAAACACACTACTTAAACCGGATTATTCAACTCTGTAAACAGGAGGGTGTTCAATTGGTGATGGTCAACTATCCAAAATATAAGCGCAGCAAATATTTCGACCGTTCAAAGGCTTGGGATTACTACACCACCCTGGAGGGGGGACTTCTGATTGCCGACTACGAGAATTTTGTTTTCCCCGACTCTACCTATTTCGCCAACTGCACTCACCTCAACTACCACGGAGCCGAACTCTTTACCTCATCGCTCCGCAAGGAAGGTTTGAAATTGCAGTCGCCAAAAGCTTGGCGCTCCACTCGAAAAGATTAACATCGCGTTAAAATAAGCAAAGAGCGTGGCCGATTGGACACGCTCTTGCTGTATATTGTGTTGTGGAGTGCTTATTTGTAGATGCTGTTGAGGAGGTGGGCTAAGCGAAGGCCGCCTTTGAGGAATTGTTGCTCAACCACGGGCGCATATTTGGCACCATAGTTGTAGGATACTCGGGAGCCTTCTGGGGTGTCGGCATAGATGCCAGCCACGATGCTGATGCTTTCTTTTGCCCAAGTATCTACGTCGCCAGCCACAATTTTTGCTTCTTCTTCGGCAGAGGCGCGGTCGATTTGGAATTGCCATTCGCTGTAGCTCCATTTGTGAACGAAATCCACGATTTCGCTGTCCCAATAGCTGTGGAGGTTGGTGTCGCGATTGAAGCTGAAAATCTTGATTTTGTTGCCGCCGAGGTCCACTTTGTGGCCCATGTGCAAAGGCTGATGCAAATCGCCCACAAGATGGATGAGCATACGGAGCGCTATATTTTCATCTTCATGGCTGAGGTTGCCATTTTTGAGTTTGTTCACTATGTCTTTGATAGCCCATACCACGTCGCCAGTTGAGATGGTTGGTGCAGATTCGTATGCTTGTCCGTCTTCCACGTTCTTGTAGTGCCAGGTTTTGGTATAGCGATATTCAGGAGTGTTGCTGGCATTGTCGAGCCAGTTGGAATAGTACACCAACGAATGGCCGTCGAGCGCCGCTTCCACTTTTGCCTTAACTTGTTCTGAGAGATGTTGCTCGGCAATATATGCCGTTACGTCGTGTCCTTTTTGTCCCCAGGCAAATGCGCTTACTGCGGTGCCAAGGGCTGCAACGAGAAGTAGAAAATTTCGTTTCATTTATTCTTAGTTTAAAAGTT
>JAKSMA010000058.1 GCA_024400895.1 Muribaculaceae bacterium
TGCGCCATTGTTGAAGATTTCCACCTTGATGGTGTTAGAGCTATTGTGGCGCAATTCGCCATTGTTGCTCACTTCCACCACTTTAAGAGAGAGGTCGTCGTCGTTGGCATTCATCACACGCACGTTGCGAATCATCTGATAGTCGCGCTTTGCCTGGCCTTGAGGAGCACCTAAAGCCATGAACTGAAGGCTAATCCACTCAGCATCGGCATAGTTTGAAAGGTCAACTACGCGAGTTACCCAAGAGGTTTCTGGGGTCACGTCGCGAGTGAGAGTTGCTACTGTTGTAAATTCTTCGATGTTGTTGGCGCCCACTTGCACGAGAAGTTTGTCGTTGTAAGGCATGTCGCCCAAATATTGGTCGAATACCAGAGTGGTGTGTTGAGCGCCTGCAATTGCAATCTTACCGGTGTTGACTACAGCCTCTGCAGTTGGATAGTCGCACTTCACAGAAAGTATGCCTTCACCGTCTTCAACGCCATATTGCCATCCGTCGGTGGCAGTGCCCACTGCGTTTTCAGCCACATACCATTCGTAATCGCTGTTTGAGAGATTGTCGATATAAGGCATGTCGTAAGGCTTACCATAGAGGCACTTGTTGGTTTCAACACGCTTTCCGCTCACGAGTTGATTTTCCACGTCAACAGCCTCAACATATACGCTGAGCATGTTTTGTTCGCCCTTATTGCAATTAGCCAACAGCACAGTTGAAAGTTCGCCAGGCTTGCTGGTGCGATACTTCACGAGTTCGCCTTCATATTCGTCGAGAATATAAATATTGTGGCTCACACGAGCTGGGTCAACATAACCGTTGATGCCTTCGGTGTCAGGAGTATCCCACGATGCCACAAGGTTGCCGTCCACAACACGGAGTTTGCAGTTGCGTGCCACGCGTGGAGTGCCGTAGCCCACATAAACTTCTGCCTTGACGGTGTCGCTTGGAGCGCCTTGTGCGTTCACAGCCACCACGCCGTAGGTGTTGAAGCCGTTAGGCACATTGGTGTCGGTGAAGCTGTATTTCTGACCAGCCACGCAGTTACTGAAGGTCTTCACGAGCTTGTCGCCACAGAGCACATTGATGCTGAAGTTGCCGGTCAATGGAGCGCCACCTGCAGTAGTGCTTGGAGCGGTGAATTCCACATCGCATTCATGAGCGCCCTTAGCGGCTGGAGTGAGCTTGAGGTCCTTCACCATAGCAGGTGCATCCACTGCAGCGCCTTCTTCAAGCACGATGTTGTCGATATAGAATTCGTATTGGTCGGCAGGAGAAATAGCGTGGAAACCTACAAAGTAAATGCCGTCTTCAGGAACTGTGAATGCCACATCGTAAACGGTGTAGCTGGTGTTTGAGTAAACGGTTGCAGGTTGCACTTGCACGGTCATAGCCTCTGGAGTGGCAGCCTTACCCACCTTTATTTCCATCGTTTCAGGATAGTTGGTGGCAGTGGCGCGAGCAACGTATCTCATGCGCACGCTGTTGCTGGCCTTCATCTTCACAGGAGGAGTAATCAACCAGTCGTCCTTAGGATGGGTAGCGTTTTCGGTGATGGTGAACACTTGGTAGATACCACGTTCTTCGTAGAACCAGGTGGTGCCATCGTGGTTAGCGTCCACGATAGTGAACTGGTCGACATCTTCCGCTGGATCGACAGGGAATGTGTGAGGCAGCAGATATGCATCGCCAAACGCCACCTTGTTGCTCTCGGTAGCCTTTGAAGTTTTGCCATTGCAAACGGCAACCACTACATATTGATACAAGGTGTAGCCTTCAGGCTCTACGCCAGTCACGGTGTAGGTGGTGCCGGTCACGCCAGTAGCCACTGTTTCGCCAGTGTTTTTGCAAATCACATTATATGTAACGCCTGTGATAACTTCGCCAGCCTCGTTGGTGGTCACTGCATCCCAAGTGATTACAGCATTGTTGCCTTCGCGCTTGAGTGTTACCGAAGCAGGAGCGCAAGGCACATCCTTGTCTTCAACCACATCCACTGGCATGTACATACCAGCGAATATAAAGTTAGACTGATAAGTTTCGGCAGCATAGGTGTTAAGGTTCACCGATGCCAAGTAAGGATAAAGATAGCCGTCTTCTTCGTCAAGGTAGTCGAATGCCCAGTAGAGCACATTGGTGCTACGGTCGATACACATACCGCCGTTGCTATACTCGCAAGCGGGAGTCACGCCCAAGTTGCCCAATTCCTGCACATTTCTGAAGTTTTTGTCGGTGTAGTAGAACGTACCGTCAGCACTGATAAACCACAGTTTACCGTCGGCGTCGAAGTCACAGCCGATTGGTGCATAATTGCTCACATCTGCAATCACGGTCTTCACATGGGTGTTCAAATCAAAAGAGCACCATTGGAGACCAGTGGCACCGCTATTGAGAAACGCGCCATACACGAGTTTGCTCTCCTTATCGTAGCAAGCGCAATAGAAAACGTTGCCCAGAGCCTCAGTGCCGGTCTGCATCAGCGTTTCACCGGTTGCGAGGTCGTAGATGGCAGCATAGCCATACCAGCTGCTCAAGAACACCTTGCTATCGCCCACCACCGATGCGGTGGCATTGGTAAAGAGCGATTTTTTAGTCTTGGCATTGCCAATAATCTTTTCGCCCATTGCGAATTGGTTGGAGAGATGGAAAGAGTAGATACCTGGATCTTCAATGTCCTCCAAGCCCATAGTAAAGGTAGCCCACATCGCGTCGGGCACAGCCTTCAGCGTAGGAGCCTTACGCAAGTCGGAAGCACTCAACTTTGGAAGCAATTTCCCAAACGAGTTTCCTTGCTTGTGCTGCAGCTTGCCCACATGGTTAGCCTTCACCTGATAGGTTGGAGCCTTAGCATTGCGAGGCATGCCCACAGCCATTGCCGCAACAGCCACCAAAGTTGCCATTGCAGTACACAGGAATTTCTTCATTGTCATTAATGATTTGATGTTAATAATTTAAGTTTGAGTTGATTTTATGCTACAAAGTTAATAATTTTTCATCAAAAAACCCACATCCCCTTACAAAAACGCACAAAAATCCCAATCCCAGAGCTATCAGAGTTGCTCAGAGCTATCAGAGTTCTTGGGGGGCTTGGGGCTTGCTCGGGGGCCTGCCGGTGGCTGCTTGGTGCAAAAAAAAATTTTTTTAATTGGGTTTATAGTGGTAACTTTGTAGTGAAATACAATCTTATTTATCCAATTCATTTCATGCAGCAAAAAATTATCATCTTGGATTTCGGCTCGCAGACCACTCAGTTGATTGGTCGCCGCGTGCGCGAACTCGACACATTTTGCGAAATTTTGCCCTACAACAAATTCCCCGTTGGCGATGAGTCGGTGATTGGCGTGATTCTTTCGGGATCGCCCTACTCCGTTCACGACCCTGAAGCCTTTCAGGTGGATTTGAGCCAATTCGTTGGCAAGGTGCCAGTGCTTGGCATCTGCTACGGGGCGCAGTACATATCACACAGTGGCGGTGGCAAGGTGGAGAAGGCCGACTCTCGCGAATACGGCCGCGCACATCTTGAGGAATTCGATGCCACCAATCCTCTGCTGAAGGGTTTTGAGCCTCATTCACAAGTGTGGATGAGCCACGGCGACACCATCACAGCCATTCCTGCCGACTGCAAGGTGATTGCCTCTACCGCCAATGTGAAATATGCGGCTTATGCAAGCACCACCAATCCGGTATGGGCTGTGCAGTTCCACCCCGAAGTGTTCCACAGCTTGCAAGGCACACAGCTGCTTCGCAACTTTGTGGTCGACATCTGCGGCAGCCGTCAAGAGTGGAGCGCTGCATCGTTTGTCGACACCACTATCGCTGAACTGAGAGAGCAACTGGGCGACGACCGCGTGATTCTCGGTCTGTCGGGCGGCGTGGATTCAAGTGTGCTTGGTGTGCTGCTCAACAAGGCCATCGGCAAAAACCTCACCTGCACATTCGTGGACCACGGTATGCTCCGCAAAAATGAATTCCAACAAGTGCTCAACGACTACGAGGGTCTGGGACTGAATGTGATTGGCGTGGATGCCAGCGAAAAATTCTTTGCCGACCTTGAAGGCGTGACCGACCCTGAACAAAAACGCAAAATCATTGGCCGCGACTTTGTGGAGGTGTTCAACGCCGAAGCAAAGAAGATTACCGACGCCAAATGGCTGGCTCAAGGCACCATCTACCCCGACCGCATTGAGAGTTTGAACATTACCGGCAAGGTGATTAAGAGCCACCACAATGTGGGCGGTCTGCCAGAAGAAATGCACCTCAGCCTCTGCGAACCACTGAAGTGGCTCTTCAAAGACGAAGTGCGCCGCGTGGGCCGTCAGCTTGAAATGCCCGACCGCCTCATTAAGCGCCACCCATTCCCTGGCCCTGGCTTGGCAGTGCGCATCTTGGGCGACATGACCCGCGAAAAAGTGCAAATCCTTCAAGATGCCGACGATATCTACATTCGCCACATGCAAGAATACATCTGCGAAGACGGCGAACGCCTCTACGACAAGATTTGGCAAGCTGGCACAGTGCTGCTGAGCACCGTGCGCTCGGTGGGTGTGATGGGCGACGAACGCACTTACGAACATCCTGTGGCATTGCGCGCCGTGACCAGCACCGACGCAATGACTGCCGACTGGGCACATCTGCCCTACGACTTTATGGCGAAGGTGAGCAACGAGATTATCAACAAGGTGAAAGGCGTGAACCGCGTTTGCTACGATATCTCCTCAAAGCCACCAGCAACAATCGAGTGGGAATAACCAACATTTTAGACTCATACAATAGCCACTTCGGAAACATTCTGAAGTGGTTATTTTTTTGCAAGGCACATAAAATCCTTGCACATATTTACATTTTTATTTTGTCATTTCAAAAGTTGGATGTATTTTTGCACTGAAAGCCAATATTTTGAAAGCCAAATAACAATGAACATGGGTAAACTAATCATTGAAATACCTCCCATCAGCGAAAAGGACTGCTATTATCTGCAAGAGCGCCATAAACCGTGCTTCAATTATCCGCTGCACAAACACAATGCCTACGAGCTCAACTTTGTGGAGCACTGCGCCGGGGCACGAAGAATTGTGGGCGACAACATAGAGGTGCTGGGCGATTACGATCTGGCGCTGATAGGATGCAACCTGGAGCATGTGTGGGAACAGAGCGAATGCCAGTCGGAATCGATTCACGAAATAACCATTCAAACGCCTCCCAACCTCTTTCCCGACGAATTGCTCAACCGACGTGTAATGCAGCCTGTTAAAGACATGTTCGACAGTGCGCAAGTGGGCATTGCCTTCGGCATGAAAGCCATCATGACAGTGTACGACCGAATGATGTCGCTCACCACCGGCGAAACATCGTTTTTGTCGGTGCAAACCTTCCTCGGAATAATGTATGATTTGGCCATTTCCGGCGACTATCATTGCCTCGCTTCATCGCACTATTCTCACGCTGAAGTGCCTGTGAAAAGCCGACGAATTCAGCTGGTGAAAGACTATGTGGACACACACTACCAGGAAGAGGTGAGAATGGAAACACTTTCCAACCTCGTGAACATGACTCCAAACGCGCTTAGCCGCTTTTTCAAGCAGCATACAAACCGCTCAATATCAGGATATATCAACGAGGTAAGAATCGGGCAAGCCACATTGCTCTTGGTCGACAGCGCCATGACGGTGGTGGAAATCAGCTACAAGTGCGGATTCAACTCTATCTCCAACTTTAACCGCACCTTCAAAAGCATAAAAGGAGTGACGCCAACAGAGTTTCGCGACAGCTACAAAAAGAACGCATATTTGATGTAGAATTTAGTAGAAAGTTTTTCAACGTTACACAATTCTACCCAAAACTTACACAATAAATGCCACAAGAATGACAGTAGCCAATTTTGTGGCATTTTTGGATAGAATTGTGCAAGGGATGGGCATGAATTATCCATAACTTTGCATCACTAAATTGCCAATAAAACCATAATACAAGATATATCGCATAATGACTAATACTAAATACGGACATTTTGACGACACAAACAGGGAATTTGTTATCACAAATCCCGCCACTCCGTTTCCCTGGATCAACTACCTGGGTAATGAAGAATTCTTTTCACTCATCAGCAACACAGCTGGCGGCTACTCGTTCTACAAGGATGCAAAATTCCGCCGACTGACACGCTATCGCTACAACGGCGTGCCGATGGACAACGGCGGCAAATACTTCTACATCAACGATGGCGAAAGCATTTGGAGCCCCGGATGGAAGCCTTGCAAAACAGCGCTCGACAGTTACGAATGTCGCCACGGTCTTGGTTACACCCGCATCACCGGCAGCAAAAACGGCATTGAAGCATCGGCTTTGTTTTTCGTGCCGCTCAACACTTGGGCTGAAGTGCAAAAGGTGACCCTCCGCAATCTTTCTGATAAAGCTAAAAGCTTGAAACTCTTCTCTTTCGTGGAATGGTGCCTTTGGAATGCGCAAACCGATATGGAAAATTTCCAACGCAATCTCTCTACGGGTGAGGTGGAAATAGAGCAAGCAAGTCAACACACCGCCATCTACCACAAGACCGAATATCGCGAACGCCGCAATCATTTCGCCTTCTACTCGTTGAACACTGCCGCCGACGGCTTCGACACTGACCGCGAAGCATTTATCGGCATGTATAACGGATTCGAGGCGCCACAAGCTGTGGTGGCTGGCGAATGCACCAGAAGTGAAGCCCACGGCTGGAGCCCTATCGCATCTCACTGCGTGGAAGTGACATTGCAACCAGGCGAAAGTCGCGACTTTGTGTTCGTGCTCGGCTATGTGGAAAACGAAGAGAACGAAAAGTGGGAATCACATTATATAATAAATAAGAAAAAAGCGCACCACACCATCAAGCGCTTTGCCACAGTGGAAGCTGTGGACCAAGCATTCGCAGAATTAGGCGCAATGTGGGACGGACTGCTCAACAAATACACAGTGAAGAGCGGCGATGAACGCCTCGACCGCATGGTGAACATCTGGAACCAATATCAATGCATGATCACCTTCTGCTTCTCGCGCTCGGCAAGTTTCTTCGAGTCGGGCATCGGCAGAGGCATGGGCTTCCGCGACTCGAACCAAGACCTGCTCGGCTTCGTTCACCAAGTGCCATCTCGCGCACGCCAACGCATCATCGACATCGCATCCACCCAATTTCCCGATGGCGGATGCTACCATCAGTACCAGCCGCTGACCAAACGCGGCAACAACGACATAGGCGGCGGTTTCAACGACGACCCTATGTGGCTCATCTACGGCACAGTGGCCTACATCAAGGAAACTGGCGACTTCTCAATCCTGAGCGAGATGGTGCCTTTCGACAATGTTGAAGGCTCAGAAGTGACGCTGATGCAACACTTGCATTGCTCGTTCAGCCATGTGGTGGAAAATCTCGGTCCACACAAATTACCACTCATCGGTCGTGCCGACTGGAACGACTGTTTGAATCTGAACTGCTTCTCGACCGACCCTAACGAATCGTTCCAAACCACAGAAAACAAAACCGAAGGCTCAAAGGCAGAATCGCTGATGATAGCTGGCTTGTTTGTGTTCTGCGGCCGTCAATACGCCGAACTGCTGGAAGCCATTGACAAAGCAGACATCACCATCAAGGGATTCAACGACACCGACGACAACAATATTTGTCAGCAGTTGGCAAGCGTAAACAGCCATCTCGACAAGATGGTGGAAGCCGTTAAAGCACACGGATGGGACGGAGAATGGTATTTGCGTGCCTACGACTTCTTCGGCAACAAGATTGGCTCGAACGAAAACGAGGAAGGCAAAATCTTCATCGAAAGCCAAGGATGGTGCTCAATGGCAGAAATCGGCAAAGAGGAGCATATGCCTGAACGCGCGCTTGACTCTGTGAAACAATGGCTCGACTGCGAACACGGCATGGTGCTCAACTTCCCAGCCTACACCCGCTACCATATCGAACTCGGCGAACAAAGTTCCTACCCTATGGGTTACAAGGAAAACGGCGGTATCTTCTGCCACAACAATCCTTGGGTGATTATCGGCGAAACATTGTGTGGCCGTGGCAACGATGCCTGGGAACATTACACCAAAATCGCTCCCGCTTGGATTGAAGACCAGAAGTTGCACCGCACAGAGCCATACATCTACGCACAATGCCTGGCAGGCAAAGAAAGCGTAAAGCCTGGTGAAGCCAAAAACTCATGGCTCACTGGCACTGCGGCATGGAACTGGATAACAATCACCCAATTCATCCTCGGCATTCAGCCTACATTCGATGGCCTTATCATCAACCCTTGCCTTCCTTCATCAATGAAGGAATTCACGGTGTGCCGCAAATTCCGCAACGCAGATTACAAAATCACCATTCTCAACCCCGAAGGAAAACAAAAAGCGGAAGCGCCCACATTTGTGCCCTATGAGGACGGCAAACACGAAATCGTAATTACTCTTTAGACATCCTAAATCATAAATAATTACAATAACAATTAGAAACAAATGAACATTTTAAAAACAATTGTAGCACTCTTCTGCATGATGATGTCGGTGATGCCGATGACAGCATGCGACTCGCAGACGAAGCTGCTTCCTGAAGAAGGCGAAAAGCCAAGCACGCCAACCCCTGGCACCACTTCAGACAACGAAGCAATCAACTTCGCCTTGAGTATGGGAATGGGCTGGAACCTGGGCAATAATCTCGATGCTCATGCCGACGGCGTAAGCAACGAGACCTGCTGGGGTAATCCACGCGCCACCCAAAAGACATTCGATGCTGTAAAGAAAGCGGGCTTCTCTTGCGTCAGAATCCCTGTTAGCTGGATTGGACACATCGGTAAGGGACCAGAATACCACATCGAAAAGGCATGGCTCGACCGTGTGGCAGAAGTGGTTGGCTACGCCAAAAATGCAGGGTTGAAGTGCATTGTCAACATCCACCACGACGGATTTGGCGCAGAAACCAACCCAGCAAAGCAAGGCTACTTCTGGCTCGATTTGGCAGAAGCCGCTAAAAACGAAGCGAAGAACGAAGAAATCAAGAAAAAACTCGCTATGGTGTGGATGCAAATCGCAAACCGCTTCCAAAACGAGGACGATTGGCTCATCTTCGAAACCTTGAACGAAATTCAAGACGGCAAATGGGGTAACGGCGCCAACCTCACCGATGGTGGCCAACAATACCGCGTGCTCAACGAGTGGAACCAGACTTGCGTAGATATCATTCGCGCAACCGGTGGCAAGAACAAGACTCGCTACATTGGAGTTCCCGGTTATGTGTGCCAACCAGGTCTCACCTGCGACTACCTCCGCATTCCCGACGACGAAACACCTAACCGCATTCTTGTGGCAGTGCACATGTACGACCCATGGGATTATGCCGGAAGTGGCAAATACAGCGAATGGGGACACACCGGAAAGGATGTGGTGCCCGACAAATCGGGCGAACAAGCGTTCACGAATACGCTCAACCGCCTCTACAACAAATTTGTGCGCAAAGGCATTCCTGTATATTTAGGCGAATATGGCTGCGTGCACCGCAACAACACACGCGCCGAAAACTTCCGCAAGTATTATCTGGAATACACTATCAAAGCGCTCCGCGAACGCAAAATCCCCGTAATCTGGTGGGACAATGGCAACAAGAAGAGCGGTGATGACGGCTTTGGTCTGATGGAACACGACGACGGAAAAATCATCAACAATGGAGCTGAAATCATTAAAATCATGGTCGACACATGGAGCAACTCCGACCCTAACTACACGCTCCAAAGCATCTACGACCGTGCTCCACAATAAGGAAGGAAAAAAACAAAAAATTAATTAATATAATCATTAACATTTTTCATTATGAACAAAATCAACATTAAGCGCACAGCCTGTCTCGGCGCATTTATGCTTGCTCTGTTGGTGGGTGCATCCCAACCCGCATTGGCAGCAAATGCTTCGAAACCTGCACCCGCTGCACAACAGGACGGCAAAGTGACTGGTACAGTCGTTGACGCCGACGGTGGTGTAATCGGTGCTACCGTAGCTGTAAAAGGAACCCAAAAGGGAACTATTACCGACATGGATGGTAATTTCTCTGTGAATGCAAAAACAGGTGACGTTCTCGTTATCTCTTACGTTGGTTATGCCACCCAAGAGGTGAAAGTGACTGGCGAACCTATTCATGTAACTCTCGCTGAAGACAATACCATGCTTTCAGAAGTTGTTGTCACTGCACTTGGCGTAAAGCGTGAACGCAAGGCCCTCGGTTATGGCCTTGCTGAAGTGAAAGGTGAAGACTTGCAAAAGGCAAAGGAAACAAATGTAATCAACTCTCTCGCCGGTAAGGTGGCAGGTTTGGTAGTTAGCCAAACTGCAGGTGGTGCATCTGGTTCTACTCGCGTGCTCCTTCGTGGTAACACAGAAATGAGCGGTAACAACCAACCTCTCTATGTGATCGACGGTGTGCCATTGGACAATACCAACTTCGCAAGCGCTGGCACAGAAGGCGGTTACGACCTCGGTGACGGTATTTCTGCTATCAACCCCGATGACATTGAAAACATGACCGTGCTTAAGGGTCCTGCTGCATCGGCGCTTTATGGTTCACGCGCTTCTCACGGTGTGATTCTCATCACCACCAAGAAGGCCGAACAGGACAAGTTCTCTGTAGAATACAACGGTTCGCTCACAATCGACAGCCAACTCGCTAAGTGGGACAATATTCAACAAATCTACGGCCAAGGCAACGGCGGTAAGTATTCTCACTCAGCAACCTCTCAGACCAACATGAGCTGGGGTCCTAAGGGCGACATGAACAACATGCTCTACTTCGACAAAGTGGAACGTCCATTCATGATTTATCCTAACAACACTACCGGTTTCTTCCGCACTGGTTTGACCGCTCAAAACACAGCCATCGTTTCAGCCAACTCTGGCAAAACAGGCTTGCGTTTCTCGGTAACCGACATGCGCAACAAGGATATCCTTCCTAACACTCACATGAGCCGTGACAACTTCAACCTCCGTGTGACCACATCACTCGCAGCTCTTGACTTCGACTTCACCGCCAACTATACTCGTGAAAACGTGAAGAACCGTCCAGCTCTTGGCGACTCTCAGTCAAACGTAGGAAAGAACCTCATGACTCTTGCCAACTCATACAACCAAGAATGGCTCAAGAACTACGAAACAAACTCTGGTGAATACCAGCCTTGGAACGGTAACGACCAATACAACAAGAACCCTTACTGGGATCTTTACAAAAACAGCAACAAGAGCGACAAGGACATCTTCCGCTTTACTGCCAAGGCAGTCTGGAACCTCAACAAGCACTTCAAACTGCAAGGCACTGTTGGTACCGATATGAACAACATGAACTTTGAAGACTACCTTGCTCGCACCACTCCAGGTAAGGCTGCAGGTCAGTTGCAAAATT
>JAKSMA010000059.1 GCA_024400895.1 Muribaculaceae bacterium
CCTAATATTTCTTTAATTCTTTAATTCTTGATTATGATTTTGGAATATTGGCCGCTTCCCGGTAGTTCGGGAGGCGGCTGCTTTTTCAGAAGCATCTTCCGAGCCATCTGATTTCTCAGGGTGGCTCTCTCTCTAATTTCTACAATCTAATTTGCTTTTTTGATGAAAATTGGGTAATTTTATACCCAATATTAAAGGCTTAACTAAAAAACCAGACATATGAGAAAAACTATTACTTCATTGCTGTTTGCAGCAGTGGCTTGTGTTTCGGCTTTTGGTGCCGATACATGGTCGCTTCAAGGCAACGTCTACACTGTAGACACTCTCTTTCACAATCAAGTGGGTCCTGGCACCACCACCACATCGCTTTGGTTTAGAAATGCAGCCACTGGCGATGCATTGCGTGTGTTCTATGCCATCATGGACATGACCAACCCTTATCTTTCGCTTCATGGCGTGTGCGCTACCGACAAACTTGCCGGCAACGAGCGCATCTCGGCTATGGCACAGCGTAAGTCGCAACCCGGTGCCCGCTATTTCGTGGGCATTAATGCCGACTTCTTTACCACATCGGGCCAAACCAACCGAGGTGTGTCGAAAGTGGGCTCGCCAGTGGGCTCCACTGTGGTCGATGGCGTGATTTACCGCGCCCGCAACAATGCCAAACTTTACAAGAATTTCGTGGTCGACACGCAAGGTGCGGTGTATGTAAACCCATTTTTCTTCGGTGGCTCCGTTGTGGCTCCCGATGGCACTTCTGCCACATTGGGTGGCATTAATGTGAGCGCCAACGAAAGCGCGGCTTCCAACCAGAATAAGGTGACCATTTACAATGATTTGTATTATGGCGCTACTGCCGAATCGGGCGGCTGTGAAATTGCTGCAGTGCTTGTGGAAGGCGAAAAGTTTGAAACCGGTAAACCCTTCAAAATGAAATTGGTGGGCGCACCAAGCACCGCCGGCGATATGGACATCGCAAAAGGTGGATATGTGCTTCACGGACATGGCACTGCAGCCACTTTCATTGCTTCGCTCCACGAAGGCGATATCATCACAGTTTCGCCATCATGGACATTCAATGGGCAGTCGGTAGAGCCTTATCAGGTGATTTCTGGTAATCCTAAGATTCTTGAAAACGGCGTAACGCTTCAAAGCGAAGGCGACCGTGGCGATGCCAGCGCGCGTCACCCTCGTTCGGCTGTAGGCTACAGCGACGATGGCAAGAAGGTGTATTTCTTGGTAGTCGATGGCCGTTCACCTATTTCAAGCGGTGTGCGCACCACATGGCTTGCCGATATTATGCGTTATGCAGGCGCCACCGACGCTATGAATGTGGACGGCGGCGGCTCTTCGATTCTCTATACCAGCACCCTTGGCACCCGCAACCGTCCAAGCGATGGTAGCGAACGCGCCGATGGTAATGCCATCTATGCCGTGAGTTCAGCGCCCGACGACGATGCCATTGCCAGCATCCGCTTCGTGGACTTCGCCCTCAAATCGCCAAAATACGGTGTCTACACTCCAAAGTTCTACGGCTATAACCAATATGGCATGCTCGTGAGCCAGGATGTGAAGGGCGTGAAACTTTCATGCACCGAGGCGCTTGGCCACATCATTGGCGACACCACCTTCTATGCCGACGGCTCTTTGCGTGAGGGCTTGCTCACCGCCACCTACGAAGGTGTCACCGTATCTGCTCCAGTGACCATTATCGATGCTGTGGATGCCATCAACATCACCAACGATTCCATCATCACCGACAGTTACAAAGAATATCCAGTGGCTGTGCAGACGCTGGTGGGGGAGAACGACATGAGCATTAGGCCGCGTGCACTCACATGGACGAGCACCGGCGAAAGCGTGGTCACTATTGGCGAGCATACTGGTGTGCTGAAAGGTTTGAGAAACGGTTCTGCACAGGTGGTTGGCACTCTCGGCGAAGTGTGCGACACCATGCTCGTGAATGTGGAAATTCCTGAAGCGCGTGTCATGCCCATTGACCCAAACCTCGATATCACCACTTGGAAATTTAGCCAAACAGGCGGTAAAAATGTGGTGACAACTGCAGTGGGCGATGGTATTGACTACACCTACACTGGTGCATCGGGCCGCAGCCCTAAGATTGTGCTTACCAAAACCATTCGCTTGTGGAGTTTGCCCGACATCCTTCGCATTCGCGTGAATCCAGGCGAGGCTCCTGTGAAGAATTTCGTGTTTGGTTTGCGTGCCAATGGCGGCAGCATGAGCTACCAAACCATCACTCCCGAAACCATCACTCCTAACGAGGAATTGGTGGTTGAGGTGCCAACAAGCAGTTGGTGCGATGCTACCGACATGGGCAACTATCCCATCACTTTGAGTTCTATCCAGCTCAATATGAACACATCCACCACCGACAAGGTGTATGAAATGCATTTCACAGGCCTTGAAACCGTGTATCTTGATGTGCCCGACACCCCAGTAGTTAAGGGTGATGTGAACGGCGACGGCGTGGTAAATGTATCGGACGTTACCGCCCTCATCAACAAGATTTTGGGCATGGTTGAAATTGCCGACGAAAAGTGCGACATCAACGGCGACGGCATCATCAATGTGAGCGACGTGACTGCTCTCATCACGATGATTCTCTAAATCAGCAGATAAATCCCCTTTCTTAATGTAGAGGGGCAATCATTAAGGAATTAAAGAAAATTGGGTACGCTTCGGCATCCCCACATTCTTTAATTCCTTAATTTGTTTTTGATTGGGATGACAGATTGGTGGAAAAGTGGGGATTTTCTTGCTTTTTATGACGAAAATGGGTAATTTTATACCCATATACACCGACTTAACTAATAAACCACTATAGACAATGAAAAAAACGATTACCACCTTATTGCTTGCCGGTGCAATGGCATTGGGAGCGAATGCGAAAGGAACTTGCGATGTGGCAGGTACTGTCTACACTGTCGACACCACTTTCCATGCCTACATAGGACCGGGCACTACACAAACCTCTATGCTGCTGCAGAGTGGCAACAAGCACCTGCGTGTGTTCTACACCACGATTGATTTGACCAATCCGTATGTGAAAATTCGCGCCGTGAGCGGCACCGACATGATGGCGGGTGGCGAAACCGTCTCGCAAATGTGTAACCGTAAAACTGAGCCCGGTCAGCGCTACTATGTGGGTGTGAATGGTGACTTTTGGGTTACTGCTGGTACCACAGCCCGTGGTCAGTCGATGGTGGGTGCGCCTATCGCCTCGTCGATGGCTAAAGGTGTGATATATAAGGGTATGAACAACAACGAATACCAATACACTCTCGATGTAAATCAAGTGCCAACAATCGGCACGGTGACCTTTGGCGGCACCATTGAGGGTGCAGGCGGGAAGGTGAACATCGGCGGTATCAATACTGGCGCTGTGACCAATGCCGTTACGCTCTATAACCCCACTTATTTCAATGGTACCAACGAAGGTGGCGTAACCGAAGTGCAAGTGCGCTATGTGGATGGCGACGACTCGTTTGCTTTCGGCAAGCAGTGCAAACTTGAGGTGGTGAACACCCCAAGCAGTGCTGGCGATATGGATGTGCCAAGCGAAGGTCTTGTGCTCACAGGCAAAGGCTCGGCCGCAGCATTTATTGGTGCTTTGAAGCCTGGTGACCAACTCACGCTCACACTCAATGCCTCTCAAAACGGAAAGAATTTCTCTCCATCGGAAATCATCTCTGGCCAACCTTGGGTGCTCAATGCCGGCAACGTGAATTTCGATGGAAATCCTGATGTGCATCCACGCACCGTGCTTGGCTACACGCAAGATGGTAAAACCGTGATTTTCATGGTGGTTGATGGCCGTTCGCCATTGAGCGATGGCTGTACTACGGCTGCACTTGGTTCACTGATGAAATATGCAGGAGCCTACCATGCTGTGAATGTGGATGGTGGCGGCTCTTCTTGCCTCTATTCAAGTGCCCTTGGCGTGCGTAACCGCCCAAGCGACGGTAGCGAGCGTGCCGACTGCAACGGTATTTTCGCTGTGAGCGAAGCGCCCGACGATAGCGTGATTGCAAGCATCCGCTATGTTGACTTCAGTCTGCGTCTTCCAAAATATGGCCTTTATACTCCTAAATTCTACGGCTACAACCAATACGGAATGCTCGTCGACACTGATGTGAAGGGCGTGAAGCTCTCTTGCGACGAAGCCTTGGGCCACATCATTGGCGACACCACTTTCTATGCCGACGGGTCGCTCCCTGAAGGTGTGCTCACAGCAACCTACGGTGACATCTCCACCACCATCGTGGCACAAATCCAGAATTCGGTGGATGCCATTTCTATTGTGAACGATTCTGTAATCAACGACACTTTCCGTGAATATGCCATCGATGTCGAAAGCGTGGTGGGCGAAACGAAGATGCGCATCAACCCTGCCGCCCTCACTTGGACAAGTACCGATGAATCGGTGGTGACAGTGGGCGAGCACACTGGTATTTTGAAGGGGTTGAAAGACGGTGAAGCCTTTGTGATTGGCACCCTCGGCGAAGTGTGCGATACCATGAAGGTGATTGTGGAACGCCCAACAGCCCATGTGATGCCTCTCGATCCAGATTTGGATGTGGCAACATGGAAAATCAGTCAAACAGGCGGCAAAAATGCAGTGGCTACAGCCCTCGGCAGCGGTATCGATTATGTCTACACTGGCGCTTCTGCCCGCGGTCCTAAGATTGTATTGACCAAGACATTCCGCGTTTGGAGTTTGCCTGACGCTATCCGCATCACGCTCAACCCAGGTGAGGCACCCGTGAAAAATGTGGTGCTTGGCGTGCGTGCCAATGGTGAAAGCATGTCGTACCAAACCATTGAACTGGAAGGCATGGAGCCCAATAAAGAAGTGGATATCGACCTCCCCACATCTTCATGGATGGATGCCAACAATATGGGCAATTACCCAATCGTGTTGAGTTCTATCCAGTTTAATATGAATGCCTCGACCACAGGCAAGGAATATCACATGGTGTTCAAGAACTTTGCTTCGGTCTACAATGCTATCCCCGACACCAAGACGGGTGACATCAATGGCGACGGTGTGGTGAACGTATCGGATGTCACCGCGCTCATCAACAAGATTCTCTCGCTCGCCGACTTCTCTGATGCCGTGTGCGACATCAATGGCGACGGCGTGGTGAATGTGAGCGATGTTACAGCACTTATCAACTTGATTTTAGGATAACTAACCCGATAATAATCACTGCAATATGAAAAAGCAAGTTGCAATTTTGGCTTTGGCTTGTGCTGCCGCTTTCGGGGCACAGGCTTCTACACAATACAATGTGCGTGGCACGGTCTACCAAACCGACACGCTCTTCCACGCGATGCTTGGCCCAGGCACTTCGCAGACCTCGCTTCTGATGCGTTCGGAGGCAGGGCGTCAAATGTATGTCTACTATGCGAAGATTGATTTGACCAATCCTTACATCTCCTTCAGCACTGTGATGGGCAAGGATCAACTGGCTGGCACCGAAACCGTGCGCAGTATGTCGGAACGCAAGTCGCGCCCAGGTGCACGCTATTTCCTTGGTGTGAACGGCGACTTCTTCTACACCTCTGGCAACACCAGCCGTGGCGAGTCGAAGATAGGTATTCCTATTGGCCCATGCATTGTGGATGGCGAAATCTACAAGGCCAACACCAATTCAAGTTACACCCAGTTTGTCCTCGATGCCAACAATCAAAATCCCATCATCGGCAGCACCAAATTCTCAGGCTCTGTGACCAATGCCGCAGGCACGAAAATCAGTGTTGGTGGTGTCAACTTGTTGAATCCCAGTTTGTCGAATCGTGTAATTATCTACAATAGTCACTTCTTCAGCGGCACCGACCTTCCCTCAGGCGATGCCGAAATAGCCATGAGGCTTGCCGATGGCGAATCGTTTGTGTTTGGCAAGCCATTCAAGATGGTGGCCACAGGCGCTCCATCCACTGCCGGCGATATGAACATCCCTGCCGATGGCTTCGTGATTCACGGCCAAGGCACAGGCAACGATTTTGTGAAAGCCCTGAAGGAAGGCGATGAAATCACTGTGGAATTTCATGCCAAGATTGATGGCAAAGAAATATATCCTCACACCATGATGTCGAGTTGGCCAAACAGCCTCCACAATGGTGAAGTGACCGAAACCGAATATCTGCTTGAAGAGTTTGGCACCAACCAGCCTGTTACGGCTGTGGCGATTGCCGATGGCGGCAAAACCATCATGTTTCTCACTATCGACGGCCGCTCTCCACTCTCAAGCGGTGCCCGCACCACCGAAATAGCCGATTTGCTCCGCTTGCTCGGTGCCACCGATGCTGTGAATATGGATAGTGGCGGCTCTTCCACATTCTATTCAAGTTCGCTTGGCGTGCGCAATGTGCCGAGCGACGGCTCTGAGCGCCCCGATGGCAATGGCATTTTCGCCGTCTACACCGCTCCCGACGACAGCACCATTGCCAGCATCGCATTTGTCGACTGGGTGGCAAAAGTGCCTAAATACGGCATCTATCGCCCGAAATTCTATGGCTACAACAAATATGGCTTGCTCATCGACACCGACTTGCATGGCGTGACTATCAGTTGTCCCGAGTCGGTGGGTCATGTGCAGCAGGATAGCGTGTTCTTCGGCGACGGTGCCGGCGATGGCCTCATCACTGCCCACTACGGCGATATGACTGCCACAGTGCCTGTGCAGATATTTGGCGAAGGCGAAGGCATTAAGTTTAAGAACGATTCCATCGTGAACGACACCTATCGCGATTATGTGGTGGAAGTGACCAACACAGTGGGCGACATCACCATGCCCATCCACTCCTCAGTGCTTACATGGAGCAGCAGCGACGAGTCGGTGGTGAAGATTGATGCCGAAACAGGTGCATTGCGTGGCGTGACCGATGGCGAAGCCTATGTGTATGGCACTATCGGCGAATTCACCGACACCATGAAGGTGATAGTGGAGCGCCCAACGGCTCATGTGATGCCTATGGACCCAGGCTTGGATGTAAGCACTTGGAAAATCAGCCAGACAGGTGGCAAAAATGCAGTGAGCACCGCCCACGGCGATGGCTTCACCTACACCTACACCGGTGCATCGGGCCGCAGTCCGAAGATTGTACTCACCAAGACTATCCGCCTGTGGAGCCTGCCCGATGCCATCCGCATTCGTTTCAATCCGGGCGAAGCCCCTGTGAGCAATGTGGTGCTCGGTTTGCGACCTAATGGACAGAAAATGAGTTACCAGACCCTCACTCCCGACACTGTGATTGCCGGCAAGATGATTCAACTCGAATTGCCCACCTCGTCGTGGATTGATGCCGACGATATGATGAATTATCCAATCGTGTTGAGCACCATTCAGCTGAATATGGGCACCTCTACTACGGGAAAGGAATACACCATCGACTTCGATGGCTTTGAACTGGTTTATGATGCCGTGGTCGATGAAAAGAAAGGCGACGTGGATGGCAATGGCGAAGTGAATGTGAGCGACGTGACCGCCCTCATCAACAAGATTCTCTCTCTCGCCGATTTCTCCGATACCGTGTGCGACATCAATGCCGACGGTGTGGTGAATGTGAGCGATGTGACTGCACTAATTAATATAATTCTTGGCTTATGAAAAAGATTTTAGTTTCGGCTCTTGTGGCTGCCATGGGCATGGCAGCAAGCGCCTCTATCAATTATAATATTCGCGGCACTGAATTTGTGGCCGACACCATTTTTCACGCTATGGTCGGACCCAGCACCAGCTGCACCCAACTTGTGATGCGCACCGATGCGGGCCGCCAGATGTATGTGCGCTATTCCATCACCGACATGACCAACCCCAATGTGGTGTTCTCTGCCGTGATGGGGCAGGACAAGTATTCCGGTGGCGAAACCATTTCGGGCATGTCGCGCCGCAAATCTCGCCCCGGAGCACAGTATTTCTTGGGTGTGAATGGCGACTTTTTCCGCACCAGCGGCCAGTCGGGCCGTGGCGAATCTGTCGTGGGTGCTCCTATTGGACCTTGCATTGCCGATGGCAAGATTTATCATGGCAACAACCATGTGGCCAACTGGATTGATTTTTCTATCGACACAAACAAACGCCCGCTTTTCGGCGATGCCTCGTTTGGCGGCACAGTGACCAATCAGAAGGGCGAAACCGTGGCAATGGGTCAGGTGAACAGTGAATTTGCCTGCGACCAGATAGAACTCTTCACCTCCACCTACATTTCAAGCACCAATCTGCGTGGCACATGTGCCGAGGTGCAGGCTGTGCTTGCCGAGGGCGAGGAATTCAGCATCAATAAGCCTTTCCGCCTGGTAGTCACTTCCGCTCCTTCCGGTGCTGGCGACATGGATATTCCTGCCGATGGCTTCGTAATCAGAGGTCAGGGCTCTACGCTGAATTTCGTGAACAACCTGAAGCCCGGCGATGTGGTCACTTTCGACCTTCGCGTGTATATGAGCGGTCAGGAGGTGAAACCTTTCACCATGATTTCGAGTGTGCCCAAAATTCTCGGCGCCGGCCAGGTGCTCGAAACCGAATATATCATGGGGCAGTTCAGCAGTGCCCAACCACTCACCGTGATGGGCTATAGCCAAGACGGCAGCAAGATAATTATGGTGCAAATCGATGGCCGCTCGCCCATCTCCAGCGGTGCTCGCACCACCGAAGGTGCCGACTTGCTGCGTCAACTCGGTGCATGGGAAGGCCTCAACTTCGACAGCGGTGGCTCTTCCACCATGTATAGCCAGGCGTTGGGCACCCTCAATGTGCCGAGCGATGGCTCCGAACGCTCCGATGCAAATGGCTTCTTTGCTATCAGCACCGCTCCCGACGACAGCACCATTGCCAGCATCGCGTTTGTCGACTGGGTGGCAAAAGTGCCCAAATACGGTGTCTATCGCCCCAAGTTCTTTGGCTATAACCAATACGGACTGCTCATCGACACCGATGTGCAGGGTGTGAAAGTAAGTTGCCCCGAATCGGTGGGACACATGACCGACGATGCCACATTCTATGGCGATGGTAGCGGTGACGCTCTCCTCACTGCCCAGTATGCCGGCCTCACCGCCACCGTGCCTGTGCAGATTTTGGGCGAAGGCGATGGACTGAACATTGTGAACGATTCCATTATCACCGATACCTATCGCCAATACGCCGTGGCAGTGGAAAACACCCACGATGGTGTGACTCGCCCCGTGAATCCTTCTGCGCTCACATGGAGCAGCAGCGATGAGTCGGTAGTGGTGATTGATGCCAACACGGGAGTGCTGCGTGGCGTGGCCGATGGCGAGGCCTATGTGTATGGAAGCGTGGGTGAATTTGCCGACACCATGAAGGTGATAGTGGAGCGCCCAACGGCTCATGTGATGCCTATGGACCCAAGTCTGGATGTGAGCACATGGAAAATCACCCAAACCGGCGGCAAAAACGCTGTGGCCACTGCTGTGGGCGATGGCATCGACTACACCTACATCGGTGCATCGGGCCGCAGCCCAAAAATCGTGTTGAGCAAAACCTTGCGCATGTGGAGTCTGCCCGATGCCATTCAAATTCGTTTCAATCCGGGTGAAGCACCAGTGAAGAATGTGGTGCTGGGCATCCGTCCGAATGGCGATAAAATCAGTTACCAGACACTCGAGCCCGACACCGTGATTGCTGGTGAGGATATCGTGCTCACACTGCCCACTGCATCGTGGATTGATGCCGATAATATGGGTAACTATCCACTTGTGTTGAGCACCATCCAACTCAATATGGGCACATCAACCACCGGTCAGCAATACACCATTCATTTCCAGGGTTTTGAAACCGTCTACGATGCCGTTCCTGCTCACAATGTGGGTGATATCGATGGTAATGGCGTGGTGAACGTGAGCGACGTGACAGCCCTCATCAACCAAATCCTCGGCACCGCATCATATCCAACCGACAGCTGCGATGTGGATGGCAACGGCGTGGTGAATGTGAGCGACGTCACCGCCCTCATCAACCTCATCCTCGGCTAACGAGGATGAGCTCGGCAAGGTGAGCAGCGGTGTGTCAGCATAGCTGGCGCCGCGAACAGCTCGCCTTGCCAACATTCCCTTATCCTCGGATAAATCAGGAAGATAATAAGTGTCAAGAATTAAAGAATTTATAATCTGAATAGACGTGTTGTTCAGGTTGTTCTTTCATTCTTTAATTCTTGATTTTTTTGTGTCTGCCAGAGGATTAATTGTTAATAATATTTAAATTTATGGGGGGGGGTAAATTGAAGATTGGTTGTGTTTTGGTAAATTTGTAAGATAAAAATTATTTTTATCCATTTAAGTAGAAACTAAATTATTAATCAAACTATATATGAAAAGAATCTTATTATTCGTTGCAACGCTTATGGTTGCGTTGTCGTCATGGGCTATTACCGTGGGTAATTATAACTTCGACATTACCAAAGAGCCCGTAGGAAGTACCCCTGGGGAAGTAGAGATCACTGGATTGAAGTCTTCAACGCTAAAAGTTGAGAAAATTCCCAGTTTCGTCACTTACAACAACAAGAAGTACTATGTTACCTCGATTGCCAACTTTGCATTCCAAGAGTGTGAAACTGAAGATTACCTGACAATCCCTTACGGTGTCCAGAAGATTGGTTCACGCGCTTTCTACAAGTGTACTGGACTCAAGCTGGTCTACATACCCTCGTCGGTTACCGAATTCTATGGCGAAGTTTTCGCCGAGACATCGCTCACTCGAATTTTTTACAGCGGCTACACTCCCAGTTGGATTACCAAAGACTGGGGTGAGCACACCTTTGTGAGCAACCCGTCAAAAGTGGATTTGGTGTTACCGCCGGATGCCGACTATAACCTTTTCAGGGACAAGAAAATGTGGAACACATTGAAGAGCGTTAGTTATAACTCAGCGGCTTGTGACCTCAAACAAGAGTGTTATATTGATGGAAATGTCAGCATAATTTATTATGTATGCACTACACCGTTTAGAATATTCAATAGCACTTCTTATCCCATTGAAGCTAAGATAACTCAATTTAGAGGTAAAACCGCTGCACCCAAACAAAAAGTATTCCTTAACAATTCGGATTATTCATTGAACCTTTATGTCAACGACTTTGCAAAGAAAGTATGTGACAATACTGTTCAAACTCTTGACCTGACCGACCTGACCGATAAACTTGAAGTGCCATCTTCGCTTTGTGAAGACGCCGCTAACTTGCGTACGGTGAAGTTAGGCAATATCTCCTCTATTGGCATGCACGCCTTCCGTAATTGCACTTCACTCACCGATCTGCAGATTGACGAGTCTGTTACAG
>JAKSMA010000006.1 GCA_024400895.1 Muribaculaceae bacterium
AAAGATTCTCTTCTCTCAGCTCAAGGAGTCTGATGCGGCTATCCTCGGTGCTTCTGCACTCGGTTGGGAAGCAAAAGAAATCTAATCAGAAAATATATTTATTTGCTGAAAATAAAATTAGAGAAACTCTTGTGGAATCACCCACGGGAGTTTCTCTTTTTCGTATAGGGCGAACAAAAAAAATGAGGCAGCTTCGGAAAAATTTCGAAGCTGCCTCAATAATATGAGAATAATACGATTATTTGAGAATCAAGTTGATGAGTGCAGTAGCATCACTAACGTTGACGATGTCGTCGCCATTGATGTCGCATCGGTCTACAGGATAGTCTACAGAACCTAAAATTTGGTTGATAAGTGCGGTAACATCGCTCACATCAACAGCGCCATCGTTGTTCACATCGCCGAAGATGCTCTTGTTCACAACTGGACGAACAGAGAGACCGTAGTTACGATTAGTGTAGCCAGTGTCATGAATAAGAGGATTGAAAGCTATACAGCGAGCAGCGTTCATATCATCTTTCGAAGAGTTTCCGCTCCAATAACCGCCGTAAGTTCCCTTAGCGCCCAGTTCTTCACCATAGCGCCAACCGTTAGCAGGCAAGAAGATGCTGTTGCCATTAGGACCAGTTACGCGGTAACCAGTGGTGCTGTTAACTGTTTCATAAACCCATTCACATTCATGAAGAAGTTCTTTCATCTCAGCATCGCTTGGAAGTCGCCAGTCGCCACCCCAATTTACATGGGCGATATCAAACTTTGTACCCACGATAGATTCTGGAGCGAAGCCTGAGCCACTCTCTTCCTTGCTTGGATAATCGAATGGGTCGGTCGAACGCTTCATACCTGTAGGGTCGGCCCAACCGTAGAGGGCATATGTATGGACATATGGAGCTGACTCAAGAGTGTTTCCATCAAGGTCGAGGTTGCTATATGCCCAGTTTACCGAAAGTCCCAGGTCAACCACAGCATGACCTTCTTTCACTTCCTCGATGACGTCGTTGACGAAAGTCACGCTATCGATGTCATCTACCGGAATCATCTTTTGAACACCTGCTGTGTCGGTAAATATCATCATCAGCTGCTTCACCTCTGCGCTACTTGGCAAAGAGGCCAAAGCAAATATTGTGCTTAATAGAATTGTAAGTCGTTTCATATTGCTGAATTATTTTTTTCTTACACCTCGCATTTGGTAACCATTGTAACGATAGTTATATTCCCATTGATACTTTTGAGAGAATGCGAGTTGGTAAACATAATATGAAGTAACATTCGTTCCTGTCCAATAGTAACCGTGAGTGTTGACGTAAGTTTGATTAATTTCGTCGCCATAACGGAAACCAGATGTAGGCAAGAATATGCTGTTGCCGTTAGGACCTGTTACGCGATAACCTGGCTTATTATTCACAGTTTCCCAAGTCCAAGTGCATTTTTCACGCAATTCCTGAACTTCCTGCATGGTAGGCAAGCGCCAGTCGCCACCCCAATAATTGTGGAGAAGGTCGAGGTCGGTACCGCTGATGCTCACTTCGTGGTCGTAAAAAGGATAGTCTTGCTCATTTTTGGAATGGTTTCGTCCGGTAGGGTCGCCCCAACCATAGTAGCCACCGAGCACCTCTGGAGCAGAAGCAGCATAGTCGTATGAATCAATGTCGAGGTTCACAGCAGCCCAGTTTACGCTCAAACCGAGGTCTACAGCTTCATAGTAGTCTTCGTGAGTGGTGAATTCTTCCACTGCGATTTTTTCAACCTCGTCGATACGATAAACAAGCTTCTCACCATTATTCTTTTCAAGAATGATATTGTAGGCATCACGAACAGGGCGCACGCTCTGACCAATAAAACGTGCATCACTGAACCACTCGTAACGACTCTCGGTGAAGTCGAGCGAATACGCATAGTCGGAGAATCCAGCGTTAGGATTAAGCGTACCCGACCAGTAATATCCAAGATAATCGCCACCGAAGTTATTTGCTGCGAAACGGAAACCTGCAGCAGGCAAGAAGATGCTGTTGCCGTTAGGACCTGTCACACGATAACCAGTCACATTGTTGAGCACTTCTTTTGTCCATGTACACTTTGTGCGCAATTCATCTTGCTCAGCACGGCTTGGCAAACGCCAATCGCCACCCCAATGCACATGAGCGATATCAAATTCGGTACCACAAATATCCTTCAAAGGTTCAGCGCCACCATAATACGACAGACATGTGGCTCTGTCGCCCTCATATGGAGTCCAACTTGGGTTTTCTGGTTGCTCCAGGCGCTCGCCTGTTGGGTCACCCCAACCATAGTGGCCACCCAATGCTTCAGGAGCCTTGGCACACTTTGAGGGACGATACACTTCAACATTCACAGTAGCCCATTCTACCGACAAGCCCAAGTCCACACTGCCGAAACGGTCGTCGTCGGGAGCAGGATTGACATTGACGCTCTTCACATCCGACACGTCAAATCGCTCAACTGTGTTGTCGGTCTTGTTGACATTCAACACATATCGCTTTGTATCAGCCGAGCCATTGAATGCAACAGCCGATAGCAATGCGACAAGACTTAATATCTTAACTTTCATAGTAGTCTTCTATATTTGATTTATCTGCAAAAAGTGATTACTTCAAAATTTTGTACGATTTCTCACCGGCCTTAACCACGTAGATGCCGCCATTAAGTGAAGAGATATCCACGGTGGCTTCACCTTCAGCGCTAACCGCCTTTGTGGTCAAAACTTTGCCATCAACGGTGTACAATTCTAATTTATCGCTTTTTTGCAAACCTTTTGCAGTAATTTCGCTACCACTTACAACAAAAGTGATGTCGCTCGACTTCACATTGCTGACGCCTGTTGGATGTGTACCAAATGTGATTTCTTTCACATCCGAAACAGGATAAAGCACCTTAACGCCAGTGCCAGTGAGCACGAGGTCGGTTCCTTCAAAAGTAACTACTGGACGAGTAGACAAACTGTAGTTTACCTTTTGTCCACTTTTTGTTTCGATGATGAGATCATCGTTGGTGTAAGCTGCAGAAGCAAATTGGAATACTGCGAAAACAGCAACGAATAAAGCTAATATCTTTTTCATTATATTTTATTTTTCAAGAGTTGGATTCATGTTTGTGAGCCGCGAGGTTAATGCGTTGCAATTGTCTCATGACTCTAAAAAATTATTTGGGAAATATTATTCGGCTACAGGAAGCGAATCTTTTACGGGGCGAACCGAGCAACCATTGTAAACTGCATTGTTGGAAATTCGGTTGAATCCCTCGCCAATATTAAGTTCGCAAGCCATCCAGTCCAAAACCGAGTTGAGGTCACCAGTCCAGTAGTAACCGTATTGGCCAGTTTGGAACACATTCTCTTTGTAGCGATAACCTGAATAAGGAAGGAAAATCCAGTTGCCGTTTTCTGCAGTGAACTTCACACCTTTCACCGCATTCCCTTCAGCATCGGTTAAAGTAGCTTCTTCGTGCTTGAGGGTGAGCAATTCGTTAAACTCCTCGGTGGTAGGAAGTCGCCATCCATCGCCTATCTGCTGAGTCGCGATGTCGTATTGACCGCCAGAAATTTTCTTTGGGCGGGTGTAAGACGGATATTGGTTTTTGTCGTCCACTGTCTTCAGACCTGTAGGATCAGCCCAACCATAGTAGCCACCATATCCTTCAGGCGAAGCTACGACCTTGCCATCGCAAGTGAGGTCAAGGTTAACATTGGCCCATTTAACGCTCAAACCAAGGTCTACCTCATCGATAGAACTGAGCTTCACGTCTTCAATTGTGATTTTCTGAATCCCTGAGCGAGGCATGCTCACCTTAGAGCCGTCCTTAAGAGTTACCACAATCGAGCCTTTGCTATCTTGTGCCCACATGGTCAGTGGAATCAAGGTCGCTAAAAAGATGATTGAAAATAATTTCTTCATTGTTGTTTTTTATTAGTGATTTTGAAAGCAATGAACAGTGGGTTCATGCCCTCTATATTGCAGTAATTCCCTGAGCCACCCATACAGCGGTAGCTCAGAGAATTATAATGCGTTTAATGAATTGTCATTAAAAAGATTAGCGGTTGATAAACTTCTTGCCTTCAGAAGAGATAACCACACCCTTAGTGTCGGCAGCAACCTTTTGACCATATACGTTGTAGTAAGAAACTTCCTTAACGTCCTTAACAGCTACGTCGTTGACACTGGTTGGTTGAGGTTGAGTAACTGTAAATCTCACAACAGGGAATGAGCGTTCTGCAACTGCATTGCGGGTTCTCATACCAGATTCTGAGAAGTCGTATGCAGAGCTGCAATTCTTCTTTTCGCTTTCGTTAGCTTTTACATTGTCAACAACAAATTTGAATTCAGAGTTACAGTAACTGCCAGAAATAGACTCAAAGCGAACACGAAGGCCACCACCAGTGTATTCAAATGGAGTGTCAAATTCAAAATCCATATAGCCTGGATTATCAACAGTAGCACCATCAAACTTATTCAAAGTGCGTTCGTCGTTGTAATAACCCTTATTGGTGCTTTCATACACCTTTGACATTTGATCTACAGGATAGAGACTTTTATCAGAACCAGCAGCCAACACTTCATCATCGGTAGTGTTTTCAAGCCATACAGTCAAATGAGTATACAGCGTTTGGCCACCTGTTACAGCAAACTCCAATTTTGACAATTGACCAACAGGAAGAGATGCGAGATCTTCAGCTGTGTAAACGATTTCAGAAGAGCTGCATTCATAAAAAGAATACAAAGGATACTTGTTGGTGGTACTTGCATCTTCCAAGCTACCAACAGTTACTACATCCTGTGCATTAACACTTGCACAAGCCATCAACATCGCTGCAAAAAGTAAACTTTTCTTCATAATTTGTGATACCGCAACAAAAATTAATAATAGAAATTTTAATAATACCCAACTAAGGGCAATTGTAGTAGTATATTCCCGCACCATTCTTTGCGTTGCGCTTTCAAAGACAATGCTAAAAATAACCTTTCATTTGCAAAATTATAAAAAAATTATTTCAAAAACAAGCGATTTATTAGAATTTTTGCATTTTTTCTTACAAAAAGTGCTCGTTTTATTCCACAAAGGGAAGAACGCATAAGAATCAAAAGGAAGCAACGACACTTACAGAGCGGCAAGTTATATAATATAATGTGTCGGGACACAAAGAATCAAGAAAAAATGATGCACACTGAAAACTAAATCACGACCATAAATAGGCAACTATTGTTTGCACACCTCCTTATTTTTGCCTATTTTTGTAAAGATTAATGCCACAAAATTTCACCCCGCAATATGAACAGCATTGAAGCAAAAATAAAGCAACTGCGCGACGAACTTAATCGCCACAACTACAATTACTATGTGCTCAACCAGCCCACTATCGGCGACATGGAGTTCGACTTCATGATGCACGAGCTTGAAGACCTTGAAAAAGCTCATCCCGAATTTGCCGACCCATTGTCGCCCACCCAGCGTGTGGGCAGCGACATCAGCCAAGGTTTCCAGCAAGTGCTCCACGAGCGCCCTATGCAGAGTCTCGGCAACTCCTATTCTATTGAGGAGGTGCAGGATTTCTTGCGTCGTGCAAAGGACGGACTTGGCGGTGAGCCAGTGCAGATTGTGGGAGAAATGAAATACGACGGCACCAGCATTTCGTGCACCTACGAAAACGGGCGCCTTGTGCGTGCCGTGACTCGTGGCGATGGCGTACGCGGCGATGATGTCACTGCCAATGTGATCACCATCAAAAGTGTACCACTACAACTTCAACCTGGCGACTGGCCTGAAAAATTTGAGGTGCGTGGCGAAATACTCCTCCCTTGGGCAAGTTTCGAACGACTCAACAAAGAGCGTGAATTCAACGAAGAGCCCCTCTTTGCCAACCCTCGCAATGCTGCTGCCGGCACACTGAAGATGCAAAATTCTGCAGAAGTGTCGCGCCGTGGCCTTGATGCCTACTTCTATTTCATGCTGGGCGACAATCTCGACACCTCTGGCCCGAGCCTATTCAGCGAAAACGACTTCAGCACCCACACAGGGCGCATGGAAGCGCTGAAAAAGTGGGGATTCAAAGTGGCGGAACACACAGTGCTCGACTCCATTGATGCAGTGAAAGACTTCATCGACCAATGGGATGTGGAGCGCAAAAACCTGCCCATCGCCACAGACGGCCTCGTGTTTAAGCTCAATTCGCTTCGCCAATGGCTCAACCTCGGCAGCACCGCCAAATCTCCCCGCTGGGCCATTGCCTACAAATTCGCACCCGAGCGCGAATGCTCGCCACTGCAGTTTATCAGTTTTGAAGTGGGACGAACAGGAGTAATCACCCCTGTCGCCAATCTGGAGCCAGTGCTGCTCTCCGGCACCATCGTGAAACGCGCATCGCTCCACAACGAAGACATCATCCGCCAACTCGACATCCACGAGGGCGACTACCTGTATGTGGAAAAGGGTGGCGAAATCATACCGAAAATCGTGGGCGTAGACCTTAAGCGCCGCCCTGCGGACAGCCGCCCCATTGAATTTGTCAGCACATGCCCAGTGTGTGGCACAGCACTCACTCGCGTAGAGGGAGAAGCCGCATGGGTATGCCCAAACAAATATGGCTGCAAACCGCAAATCACCGGGCGCATCGAGCATTTCGTGGCTCGCCATGCCATGAACATCGACGGCATCGGCGAAGAGGTGGCTGTGCAGCTTCACGAAAACGGACTCGTGGAGAACATTGCCGACATCTATTCGCTCAAGGGCAACGACCTCCTACGCCTTGAGCATTTCCAACGCAAGGCCTCCGACCGCATTCTCAGCGGCATACGCAAGTCGCTTGAAGTGCCATTCGAGCGAGTGCTCTTTGCCATCGGCATTCCATTCGTGGGCGAAACCACTGCGAAAGTGCTCGCGCGCAACGTACACAACATCGACCGCCTGATGGAGATGACTGCCGAAGAATTGGCCACTATCCCTGAAATCGGGCCAAAGATTGCCGAATCCATTGTCGACTTCTTCTCCAACGAAGGCAATCGCGAAATCATGGAGCGCCTCCGACAAGCTGGCTTGCAACTGAGCCTAAGCGAAGAAGAACTTGCCAGCCGCACCGACAAACTCGCAGGCAAAAAGATAGTGATTAGCGGAGTGTTTGCAAAGCACTCTCGCGAGGAATACAAGGCCATGATAGAGCAGAACGGAGGCAAGAATGTGAGCAGCATATCATCGGCCACAAGCTATGTGTTCGCAGGCGAGAATATGGGACCCGCAAAACTTGAAAAGGCTCGCAAACTCGGCATCCCCATCATCAGCGAAGACGAATTCCTCGCTATGATAGAATGATTCAAGAAAGTGCCCAATACGGCATGGCCGAGAGATTTCAATTTGAGATAGCGTAAGGGATATGCCGATTTGTTTCGAACACAAACACCCGAAACACCTGAAACACCTGAAACACCCTTTTTTATTTCGCTTTTGGACCAAAAACCGCCTATTTTTTGGTCGAAATCGGAAATGGCAACCGGTTTTGTGTTTAGGGTGAAACACCCGGTGGAATATCAAAGAACTCAGGTGCGAAGATAGGAATTCTGCAAGCAGGAGGCAATGCCAAAAAGGTGTTTACGGAAATTTCGCACTTTTGTGGTTATGGAATAAAATCACTAACTTTGCATTCAAAACATTATATATATATTGTATATCTCGATATGAATATCAAGTCTGCCGAATTTGAAATCAGCAACACCGACGTGAAGAAATGCCCCGAAGGCTTCAAGCCTGAGTACGCATTCATCGGACGCTCGAATGTGGGCAAATCTTCGCTTATCAATATGCTCACCAATCGCAACGGATTGGCCAAAACTTCGTCAACCCCAGGTAAGACCCTGCTTATCAACCACTTCATCATCAATGGAGAATGGTATATCGTGGACCTTCCAGGCTACGGCTATGCTCGCCGGGGAAAGGACAGCCGTGAGCAGCTTGCAAAAATCATTCGCAACTACATCCTCCAGCGCGAGCAGATGACCAACCTCTTCGTGCTGGTCGACAGCCGCCACAAACCACAAAAAATAGATTTGGAATTTATGGAATGGCTGGGCGAAAACGGTGTGCCATTCAGCATCGTGTTCACAAAAATGGACAAACTCGGCCGTGAAGCGGGCATACGCAATGTGAATGAATACAAGCGTCAATTGCTGGAGCAATGGGAAGAACTGCCCCCTATTTTCATCACTTCAAGCGAAGACCGTCGTGGTCGTGACGAACTTCTCGACTACATCGCAGCCATCAACGAAGAGCTGAAACAGCAATAAAATTTACTATTGAATGAGAGGATAAACATTTTTAATGTTTTACCTCTTTTTCTTTTGTAAGAAATGAGTTATCTTTGTGAAATGTTTTGCTGCCGCAGTGCGACAAGGCATTATCCCTCATCGGAATCATCACTTAACAACGATTAATATTATGTTTATCATTGGCATCGCCGGCGGTACCGGTTCAGGCAAGACCACAGTAGTGAAAAAAATCATGCAACGCCTCCCAAAGGGCGAAGTGGGAATTATCAACCAAGACAATTACTATAAGGATTCAAGCCATGTTCCTGCAGAGGAGCGTCAGAACATTAATTTCGATGAACCTGCAGCATTCGATTGGGCACTTCTTCACGAGCATCTCAAACAACTGAAGGAAGGCAAGTCAATTGAAATGCCCACCTATTCTTATCTCACTTGCTCTCGCCAAGAGGAAACCATTCCTATGGGCCCACACGAAGTAGTGCTTATCGAAGGTATTCTTGTGTTCAGCGACCCACGTTTGCGCAAGATGATGGATATCAAGGTGTTTGTCGACGCTGAAGCCGACGACCGCCTGATTCGCGTTATCTCTCGCGACTGCATTGAGCGTGGACGCACTCCAGAAATGGTAATCGACCGCTATGAGAAGGTGCTGAAACCTATGCATAACCTCCACATTGAACCTGCAAAGAAGTTTGCAGATATCATCGTGCCTCAAGGCGGACACAATGAAGTGGCAGTTAATCTGCTCACCGACTACATCAAGAGTCGCCTGAAAGACAACAAGAAATAATTATTATCACAATTCATAATTCTATATGAAATTACCCTGGACAAAGACATCAAAGCCAGAGCCACAAGCAGTGGAAGAAACTGCACAGAATCTGCCGGAACAACAGGTGGAAGAAATCGTGACAGAAAACACCGAAACTGCGAAACCCGCTGGGCCTAAACGCAGCAGCAAAGAAATTGTTGCTACACTCAACAAGGCTGGCGAAGCAGGCGAACTGGTGTTGAGCACCGACAACCTGGTGAAGAAATATCGCCAACGCGTGGTAGCAAACCATGTGTCGATCAATGTGCGACAGGGTGAAATCGTGGGATTGCTGGGGCCTAACGGTGCCGGTAAAACCACCACATTCTACATGACCACTGGCTTGGTGACTCCTAACGAGGGACGCGTGTTTCTCAACGATGTGGAAATCACAAAACTGCCAGTCTACAAGCGTGCAAAACTCGGTATTGGATACCTCCCTCAAGAGGCATCGGTGTTCCGCACACTCACAGTGGAAGACAACCTCCGGCTGGTGCTTGAAATGACCAACACCTCTGCAGAATATCAGCGCAACAAACTGGAAGAACTTCTCAACGAATTTCACCTCCAGAAAGTGCGCAAAAACTTGGGTAACCGCCTCTCGGGTGGTGAACGACGCCGCTGCGAAATTGCGCGGTGTCTGGCCTTCAACCCTCGAGTCATCATGCTTGAGGAGCCATTTGCCGGTGTCGACCCTATCGCGGTGGAAGATATACAAAGCATCGTCTACAAATTGAAGGAAAAGAACATTGGTATCCTTATCACCGACCACAACGCCCCCGAAACGCTCAGTATCACCGACCGTGCTTACTTGCTCTTTGAGGGTAAAATCCTGTTCCAAGGCTCAAGCGAAGAGTTGGCAGAAAATCCAGTTGTACGCGAAAAATACCTCGGCCGCAACTTCATTTTCCGCCGCAAAAATTTCGATTAATCCGCTGCTCTATCAGCGATTATTCATACACAAAAAAGCATTGCCCACAATTGTGAGCAATGCTTTTGTTATTTACCATTGATATCAATATGTCGTAAGTCAGCTACTTGTCGATATGGATAGAAGGGTCTTTGAATGGGATGATTTCACCATACATCGTCATTTGGCCAGAGCTGAAAGTTGGTGACACATAAGCAGTGGCGTTGTCGCTATTGTGCGGGATGGAAATCTGCACATCGGCATTGCCATACGAGCCCATAATGTGGAATCGCAGATGCACATTACCCTTCTTGTCGACTTCCACATCAATGTCACCCACGCGACCGGAACATGTGAAGCCACCCATACCGTTAAACCCCAGCGAACCGTTATTGAAAGCGGTTTGCACGATTGCGCCATCATTCTGAAGAAGAATGAAATTGGTGGCAGTGCTCAGGCCGTATTCTGTAGGACCTCCACCGAAGTACACACCATCCACTTGCATCAAGAAGTGGCGGTCGTTGATAGCACCAATGAGTTTATTGAATCTTACAGAGTCGACATACGACTTAAACTGTTTTTTCTCTTCTTTAGTAAGTTGCACCGTTGCCTTTTTTGCATCGTTTTGTGCAGCTGCATCGGTGCTACTATAGCCACACACAGCCATCAAGGCAATAATCATAACCATTAACTTTTTCATATCAATTGCTTTTTTTGGTGAAACAATGTGCAAATATATTACATTTTTAATTTTTAAATGCCCTCCGTAGGATATTTTAAAGTCATTTTTACTAATTTTGCAGTCAATAAGAACAACAACATTCCCACATAGCATGAAAGAAAATCGATTCACACGCCATTTATCAGTGAAAATTGTGATTGCCTTTGGCATTTTAAGCATCGCCCTTACGATTTTTTCATCGTTGGTATATCTCTTAGGTGCATATCAAGACGACAAATACATGACCCTCCTTTTCGGAGTGATTCAGAACCTTTTTGTGTTTGCCTTGTCGGCGGTGCTGATGGCAAAAATCTGCTACAAGGAAGTGGCACAGCCGCTCAAACTGAATGTAGCGCCCACATGGAAAGGGATTGGGATGGTAGTGCTGCTGTATCTCGCCAGCTTACCGGCGCTCAACTGGCTGGTGGACTGGAATATGCATATCACATTCCCCGAGTCGATGCACGACCTTTACACCACTTTGAAGAAGATTGAAGACATGGCACAAGAGCAGACAAAATTCATGCTCAAAGGCAACGACTTCTTCACCATGGTGCTCATGGTGCTGATGGTGGGTGTGCTCACAGGGTTTGGCGAAGAGATTTTCTTCCGCGGAGCGCTGCTTGGCGCCTTTGAGCGCAAGCGCAGCATCAACATCCATGTGTCGGTTTGGACGGTGGGCATTCTGTTCAGTGCTTTCCATTTCCAATTCTTCGGTTTCTTTCCCCGCTGCTACCTCGGCATCTTGCTCGGCTACCTTTTCGTGTGGAGCAGAAGCCTTTGGCTGCCGGTCGTCTGTCATGCGTTGAACAACAGCCTCGTGGTCATCACCTATTACCTCTCTGAACAGAAGATAGTCAATGCTGACGCCATCGACAAAATCGGCATTCCACAGAATGGCGAATTCCCAATTTTGGCATTGACGAGTGCAGTGGCCACCGTCGCCCTGATTTATGCCACTTTCAAAGTGCTGAAATCAGAGCACAAGGCAGTTGGTTCGAAAGAATAATGGCCTGAATCAGAAATTAAAGGTGGCACCAAAAAGCACTTGTTGCTTGTGTTGATTAGTGAAGGTTTCGGTGTTGGGCGTGTTACCTATTGAATAAGAACGCATTTCGCCCAATCCTATGTTTTCCCATTGCACAAAGAAGTCGAACTTGCCGAGCGTCTTTGCCATACGCATTGTTGCCAGCCAAGAGGGGTCGAAACCTTGAGACAGTGTCTTTCGGCTGCTGAAGTAGCTCACCGATGTAGAGAATTGCATTTCTAAAGGCAACTGCACTACTGGACAAACGCGGAAACTCCAGAAGTAGCGACCATCATCTGGTTGTGAAGTAACCTTCTCATATTGCAAGTTAAAGCCCACCGACATTGAGAACCAATTGAAGTCGCCCACCGCCGATGCCGACAGTTCGGTTGCATGCGAAGCTCCCACATTTTGCCACTTGTAGTAATCCACCACGCGAGTAGGCGTTTTGTTAAGTCCGCCGATCACGATGGAATGGTCGAACAACTGTTCAAGTTTGTTTTTCGTATCATAGTATCTCAGAGCCAACGATGCCGAAATTCGCTCTCCGCTATAGGTGTAGTTGATATCATACACATTGTGCTTCATAGGCTCCAAGTTTTCATTGCCCATAAGCATTTGATTGGAAAGAGGCGAAGTGAATACAAAATTGGGATACAGCTGGTCGAACGACGGCAACTGAACACGCTTACTATAGCCCACCTGGATGCTATGCTCTTTCATTGGGCGATAGGTGACGTGGGCATTAGTCATATAACTCAAGTAATCGTTGCTCCACTTGACAAATCTCTGTTCCTTTTCCGTTGCAGAATAGTAGCGATAGAGCAATCGTTCTCCCACATTGAAAAGCCACTTGTTGTTCAGCTCGTAGTGGAGTTGAAGCACGGGGTCGAATTCCGACGAATTGATGTTGAAAAGAAACGATATTGCGTTATCTTCCGTATCACGGCCAGTGCGAACGAATTTGGTATTGGCATCAAAAGTCACGGTAAAGCCTTTTAACGAGTTGAAATTGAGGTGCATCGACGGATCCACCACCACATCGTGAGTCTTGTAATGGAAATCGATATCATGGCGCCATAGTGGTTGGTTAACCCATTCCAAACCTGCCCCCACATTGAAATTCCATTTTGGGGAGAACACATGGCCATAAGTGAATGCGCCCTTCAACTGAAAGTAATCCAGTGTCTGGCTGGTTTCTTCAAACAACTTCCCGTCAGACAAAGTAGTCGCGTCTTTTTCGGGATTGTAGGTTTCGGTAATGCGGAAATCAAAATTGTCGCGTCCATCGTCGTAATGAGTGATAAAGCGAGCATACTGCGTAGGCAATTTCACTTCACTTATTTGTAAATTCCTATCTTGCTCCGCACCAATAAGACGCTGACGGGAATCGGTCTTCGACTTGTCGTACATGCCAGTGAGCGTTCCGGAAATCTGCCAATTCCCTTTGCGCCAGCCCATGCTGTTGGAAAGCAGATAATTATTGCCTGTTCCAGCCATTGCATTCACAAAGCCCGAGAAGCCTTCGCTGTAATTGCGGGTTTTCACATCAATCACACCCACCACACCTTGTTTGCCATCGGCAACCGAGGGGTCGGTGATAACCGACACGCTCTCCACTTCGCGCACCGAAGTCTGGACCAACACCAAATGCGGATTTTGGTTACAAGCCACCCCATCCACTTTCAACTGATAATTCGGATTCAGCGTGCCATCACTGTCAAAAAGCATTTCAGGCGATGCCTTCAGCACATCTGCCAGACTCGTGGCCCCAGGGAATCCCATACGCTGAGGATAGAGAGTCTTAATACCATTATTCAGCACCATCATAGGGGAAGCATCTTTTTTCGCTTGACCAAATGCGCCCAAGCCAAAATTCATCACAGCTAAAAGCAGAACTAAATATTTAATTTTCGCCATAATATTTACTAATTTGTGTGGAATGAGTATCCTTCATTTCTCGTAATGCACAAAGATAATACAAATCCTTTAAATATCACCATCCAGAACAGCCCAATTTATACAATAACACAGCTGCCACGCTTTATATGAAAAACTGGCTGCTCTCGCGTTGAGAGAACAGCCAGTATGATATGTTATTGCTTAGGCGCGGAGCCTATGTGTAAGCAATTTGATTAGAGGTTTGGATTGTCGTTAGTCCAATCAGCCACTGCAGGAACGATACCGAGTTCAACGATTTCGTCGCGCATCTTGCAGAGGTGTTCGTAAGAAGCCTTGAGTGAAGCGAGTTCTTCTTCAGTACCTTGTGGTTCAACAAAGTGTACACCAGTTTCGTCGATAGTGGTAGGCATAGCCATCATCACGTTCTTGAAGCCGAGCTTTTCGTCGTTCACGTAGCAACCTGCAGGCAAAGTGAACTTTTCGCCACCCATAGCAGCTTCAATCATCTTAACAGCTACGTAAGCAGGGCTCTGGAATGAGCTGCGGCCGCGGAGCTTGATGATGTTAGAACCACCTTGGATAGTGTGGTGCTTGATTTCTGCGAAGCGTTCGTCGCTCAAGCCCATTTCTGCGAGAGGCTTGCCGTCAACCTTCACTTGAGAAGCGAATACAGCCATTTGTTCACCGTGACCACCATAAGTTTGAGCGCCGGTAACCTTGTCTTGTTGTACGCCAAATTCAAGTGCGAGAGCTTGTTGGAGGCGAGTAGAGTCGAGAGCTGCGAGTGAAGTGAGTTGGTTTGGCTTCAAACCAGAGTGGATGAGAGCTGTAAGAGCTGTAACGTCAGCTGGGTTGAAGATAACAACCACGTGCTTTACGTCTGGGCAATATTTCTTGATGTTGTCACCGAAGTCAGCAGCAATCTTGCAGTTGCCCTTGAGCAAATCTTCGCGAGTCATACCGTCCTTGCGAGGAGCACCACCAGAAGAGATGATATACTTAGCGCCAGTGAATGCCTTCTTAGCAGCTTCAGCAACCTTTTCAGGGTTACCCATATCTTCCACTGCAGGAGCTACATAAGTGATGTTAGCGCCAGGGAAAGCACATTGTTGGATTTCGTCGAACACACCGTGAACACCTGGTTCATAAATATCATAAAGACAGATGTTTGGAGTAAGGCCGAGCATCAAAACGCTCTGTACCATGTTAGAACCGATCATACCACCGGCACCTACGATAACGAGTTTTTCGTCAGTTAAAAATCCCATAATAAGAATTCTTTAAAAAGTGATTAAATATAGATAGTTGTTTTAAGCTATTTGTTTTGTATTTGCAAATTTAATGATTTTCGCTATCACCACAAACAAAAATCACGATTATGTTTCATTAAATAATGCTAAATAAAGCGGTGCTCGCATCGCCTATTTATAGAATGTGACCCAGTTGGTGGCATACGGTGTGGGAGTATCGTGAATTTTATGTGCCTCACCGCTTGAATCGCGCCACCACGAATAGTTCCATCCTGGTCCCATATCCAAATAGAGTGCCTCTTCCACGCCCTCTTTCAGCAGCATATTGATGAAGTCGCCAAATGCCGCCACTCCGTTGGTGTCGATAACACAAAGCTTTCCGCCGAGTGAGCAAAGCGCACGAAATTCATTTCGGTTTTTATCGGGTCGATGAGTTTTCACGCGCTTGCCTTTATGTATCATCATTTCTTGACAAAATCCCATGCCGCCAGCTTTTTCGGCCTTGTGCATTTCGGCTTCAATATTCCCTTGATGGAAGAAGCGGTATGTGCCGTTGTAGTAAACAAACGCGCCTGAATTCCTGCCCATCTTGGTGCCTTTATAGAACTTGCCACCACTCACATGCATGCCACCAACATTGGAATGCTCGAAGTGGTTGAGAAACTGACTTGTAAATGCGCCCTCTGCACAAAAGAGCACATTCTCGTCGCCAATCGACGGCATCGTTCCGCACACCAAATCCACTTTAGAATATTCTGGCGTGTAGATAACCAGGCCGCCACGCTTATCTACATGAGTACATTTTTGCGATGCAGCCGAAGTCGTAGAGTCGGACATTTCCGAAGATGATTCCGACTGAGAATTTGCGCCACAACTGCTGGAAAACGCAAGCAGTGACATAAACAATAGACTAAAAATACGGAAAACTGTTTTCATAATACTTTTACTCAGAATGCTAATTTCTGGGGTTAATTTAAAGGTAAGAATAATTACATAGCAAAGTTATAAAAAAAATCAATCATCGCTCTCTCTTTTTTTGTATTATTAAAGGATTTGTTGCCACAATTTGCATTTTCGGGGATTTTTGGAGAACTTTGCAAAAAGATTTTGTGAAGGTCGTCAGCACCTTCCTCATTATATTATTTATGGAACAAGAATTTGCATCCTCTTTGCTTGAAAATGCAGTTAGCGAATTTGCCAAACTTCCCGGCATAGGTCGCAAAACTGCTTTGCGCCTTGTTTTGCACCTTTTGAAACAAGACGAGCAAAGCGCTCGCCAGTTTGGAGAAGCCATCATCAAGCTCAGAGAAGAAATACAATACTGCAAGGTGTGCCACAACATCAGCGAAACGGAGGTGTGCCCCATCTGCGCCGACCAGCTACGCGACGGCTCCACCATCTGCGTGGTGGAAAATGTGAAAGATGTGATGAGCATCGAGAACACGCACCAGCACCACGGGCTCTACCACGTGCTGGGTGGACTCATCTCGCCTATGGATGGTGTTGGTCCACAAGATATTGAGATTGAGTCGCTTGAAGAGCGAGTGAAGTCGGGCGAAGTGAAAGAAGTGATTTTGGCATTGAGCGCCACTATGGAGGGCGACACCACCAATTTCTACATTTTCCGCCGCCTTGCCCCCTACCCCGATGTGAAGATTACGATGCTGGCACGCGGCGTGAGCGTGGGCAACGAGATTGAATACACCGACGAACTGACGCTCGGCCGCTCAATCCTTAACCGCACCCTCTTCAGCGACACATTCCATAAATAGATTTTTTTTAGAAATTAGAAGTTAGAAATTAGAAGTTAGAAATTAGAAGTTAGAAGTTAGAAGTTAGAAGTTAGAAATTAGAAATTAGAAATTAGAGATTAGACTTTTAGACTTGTTGACTTTCAAACTTTTAGACTTTTAGACTTTTAGACTCGTTGACTTTTAGACTTTTAGACTTTTAGACTCAAAAAAAATGGCAGACAATTTCCTTGAATATCAGCGTGAAGAATTTGAAGCACGCAAAGCAAAAAAAGAACGCGAGCGCAAAAAGCGCCTGCGCAAATACCTTGAAGCCTACAAGAAAAAACTCGCAGAACAAAAAGCACAGCAAGAAGCCAATCAGTAAGAAGGTCCCCTTCTTCGCTATATCACATAGCCCCCACATAGCCATCTTTTGCATAAACTTTTGACAGAAAACAACTTAAAACAAAGTTACTGGCAATTTCATATTTTATGTTTCATATTTTATGTTCTTTGTGATATGGCTATTCTACGCATTGAGCTATGGGTGGCGAGAATGAATTTATGAAGCGCCACAGGCTCTCTGCTGTCAGCAGTGTGAAACAAGCAATATTGAAAGGGACGACCAGTTTGAGTATCAGGTCAACACAATCGAATTTCTACAAGTTAACCATTAAATACCCAAACCAATCGTCCTACAAAATTAAACCGAATTCAGCTTTTTGACACAGCGCCAAAGAAGTACAGTATCTTTTACTGACCGAGAATTATATTAATCAAGCCTGTAACATCCGTAACATTTACTTGACCATCACCATTTATATCGCAACGTGATTCTGGCCAATCCGCAGTGCCTAAAATTGAATTAATCAATGCCGTAACATCAGAAACATTGACAACACCATCACCATCAATGTCACCTCTTGCCAAAGGCTGTGTTACATTAATAACACATTGTGCCGAAGCTCCGCCTTCATCATTTGCTGTCGCTATTATTATTGCTGTACCATATCCAACTGCAATATAAGTTCCGTCTGAAGTCACAAGTACAACATTGGTGTTATCACTTGACCACTTTATATCAAGAGTGGCATCTTCTGGTTCATAGCTGACAATGGAAATTTTTCCCATATCATTTTTCTTGCAATTGATAGTGTCGTTGCTCAAAGTAATTGACTTAACGACATTTTTCGACAAATCATCTCTAACCGAAAAATTCTTCCAAATATTTCTTGTATGATACGTTTCATATAATCCTTTGATTACGTGAAGAGTTCCATAATAATCGAATGTAGTTTCTTCTATTGCCTGAGGTGTTGGAGAATAGTTATAAACATCTTCAATTTTACAACCTTTAAATGCTCTACTTCCTAATTTTGTAATGTTCTTCGGTATAACCACCAAACTCAAGCCTGTACAATCCTCAAATAGGCATGCTGGAATTGAGGTAATAGAATCTCCAAAGGCCACATTCTTGATTGTGTTAATTCGGAAGAATGGAGAGACGCCTCGATCTGAATATGTAGAATATTTAAGGTCACGTCCAACGTACACAGACTCTATTGGATTCCCATAAAAACAAGAAGCAAAATAGTCGGGACTAGTAGAAGTATTTTTGTCCGAATTATAGCCAATCTCCAATGTTTCGTTCCCATCTTCAAAAGTTACAGACTTTAAGGACTTACAGGTATAAAACACTGTATCATAAATCCTTATAATATTTTTTGGAATTACTAAATTCTCCAGTCCTGTTCCATAAAAAAGATAATTTTCAATACAAGTCACCTTTTCACCAAATTTCACATCTTTAAGGGAGGTCTTGTTATAAAAAGGGCTACCACTCGCACTACTTCCGCCATAAATATCACGACCAATATACACTTTTTCGAGAGGACTATCAATAAACGCACCTGGCAAATCAAGGTATTTTTCTGAATCATTTATTATCAAATTAAACAGGCAGTCACACCCCTTAAAACAATAACTACCAACAGTTGAAACATTCCCGCCAATAGTCAAGCTCTCTATGCCACAATCAAGGAATGCTTCAACACCTAAAGATGTTACGCTTTCTGGTATAATAAACGACTCCAATTTGGAACACCCACTAAATGCAGCATCACCAATTTTTAAAATATTGTTCCCTAATGTCACACTCTTTAGTTTTTTCTGGTTTTTGAATGCCCACTTGCACACTTCATTAACTACATATTTTTCTCCATCATATGTAATTTCATCCGGAATCACATAACTACCAGAATAATTTAAATTGTCATCGTGGGCTACACCCGCTGTTCTGGCTTCTGTATCAATATCATAAGCCACCTGATCTACAACTACATGCTTCATCTCTGCAAATGACAATGTCGCAAGCAGTGAAAAAATAACTAAAAATGGTATCCTCATCTTGAAATAAATTGCAGCCTTCAATCCTATTGGCTAAAAAACAAAAAAAAGCGTGGACTGAATTACCACACCTTTAGAAGATGGCCGTAGGAAACCAAAAGACGAAGATGCAGGAATAGCAGCCCACGGTATACGTGGGAACCGCTTGCCCTTCCTTGCGTCTATTAGAAAATTTCCTACGTTTTCTTCTACAAGTGAAAGCAATACGCTTCTATAAAAATCACAAAAATGTCATTCCTCTGAATGATATTTCAAAATTACAAATAATTTATGAATTTCCAACTTTTCATGCTGAAAGAAATTCATAAATAAATGTCATTTATACTATAACACTGGTATTTCAACCCAAATTTAGAGCAGAACAATGCATGAAAACGACAATAAAAATCGGTGCTCTAATATGTCAGAGCACCGATTTTCTACATTCTTTGTTCAATGAAATCACAGTGGTTGGAATTTGCCTTTGCCGTAGGCGAGTGCTGCACCGAGGGCTGTGAGGAACACCGAATGCTCGGGGATGTGGAAACGCACGTTATAAAGGTCTTCCATCACCGAGAACACTTCCCGGCACTCTGCCATACGAGTGAGGTTGCCTATCAAACAGAAATCTTTGATGCCACTATTGAGGGTGGAAAGCACGGCTGCTGAGCCAATGGTTTCGAGCACCATAAACACGATGCCTTTGGCAATGTCTTCGTTGGTGACCGGATTGTTGACCGCCTTGCCGAAGAGTGATGCTGTGGCATGCATGGGAAGTCCTTCAAGCACTTCCTTGCTGATGTCCTGAATTTGGAGATTCACTTTCGACACATCGCCATGAGAAGCCATTTCTTCAAGATTCGGAATGTTTCTCACATTGAGCAGCAGGCGCGAGAGGCCCTGCATAGTGCCGCCACCCATACTGATACCACCGACATGGCAGATTTCGTCGCCTTTCACTTGCACGAGTGTGGTGCCTGTGCCCATCGACACCACCATCAGCGGATCGATGTCGACGGCGAACTTCGCCCCAAGACCATCGCAGTCGAATTCTGCGGCACGGCTGGTGGGTAGCCCATAGATTGGTGTAGTAACGCCCGACGCACCCACTCCCGTGAGAATCACATGCTCAATGTCGGAGAGCGCAATGCTATTGTCGTAAACATACTTGCCAAATGCTCCAAAAAGCGAAGTGATGGGGTCGGCGGCGGTAATATACATGGGTGATTGAACCACGCCATTGTTCAATCCTATAATTTTGGTGGTACTTCCACCTACATCAATTCCTATTACAAGTCCCATAATTGAGGTAATTCAAATGAGTTTTATTGTTTTTATGCAGTAAAATTAGTGCTTTTAATGAAATGCACAAAATATTTCGTAATTTTGTGCGTTTTTTAAGTAAATAAGAATACACAGTTTGGACATTACCATAGTCATAGTAAGCTATCGCGTGAAGCACTTCCTTGAGCAGACCATCCGCTCGGCACAGGAGGCGCTTGAGGGACTGTCGGGCGAAATCATCGTGGTCGACAACAATTCCGGCGACGACACTATGCCTTTCGTTAAGCCCAAATTTCCAGGTGTCACCTTCATTGAGAACAAGGAAAATGTGGGGTTTGCCCGCGCCAACAACCAAGCCATTATGCAGGCCCGGGGCACCTACACCCTGATTCTCAACCCCGACACCATCATCACTCCAGAGAGCCTTCGCAAGCCTCTTGAATGGATGCAGGAGCACCCGAAATGTGGCGCTATCGGGCTTCACATGATTGATGGCAACGGACAATTCCTGCCCGAGTCGAAGCGCGCATTCCCCACACCATGGGTGTCGTTCTGCAAGATTTTCGGTCTTTCAAAGCTTTTCCCCAATTCCCGATTTTTCGCAAAATACCATCTCCGCTATCTTGACGAATTCCATCCTCATGCCATCGATATCTTGGCTGGGGCATATATGTTCTGCCGCACCGATTTGCTTCAAAAGGTGGGCGGTTTCGACGAAGATTTCTTCATGTATGGCGAAGATATCGACCTCTCCTACCGTATGGTGAAAGAAGGATTCGAGAACTGGTATCTCCCCGTGAATATGCTCCACTACAAGGGCGAAAGCACCAAGAAGGACTCGATGCGATACGTGAAGGTGTTCTATGAAGCAATGCTCATCTTCTACCGCAAGCATTTCCCCCGCTTCCGCGCCGTGGGTTGTCCACTCATCAAACTTGGGGGGGTTGTCAGGCAGGGGCTTGCCGTGATGCGCCGCGTGATTTCGCGCATATTCGGAAAGAAGAAGAGCACTCCGATTGAAGAACGCGCCGGTTGGGTGATACTCAGCGAAGCACCTGAAGCAGTGGCACAAGTGGCCGGCATCAAGCAGTACGCCAATGAAATGCCCAAATCGGGAGCTGCCAATGTGCTGTTCGACGATGCATCGCACACTTATCAGCAAATTGTCGACACCATTGCGGCCAACAATCGCAAAGATGTGTTCTTCCACATCTACGCAAGCGAAAGTAAAATCGTAATTACCCCTAAAATGAACTGATATTATGGCCGACCTTCTCTGCAACGACAAAATCACGCTGCGAGCCATGGAGCCCGCCGATATCGACCTCATCTACGAGTGGGAAAACGCTACCGAACTATGGACGGTGAGCGACACTGTGGCGCCATATTCGCGCGAAGCACTGATGCTCTATATCGCCAACTGCGCCAACGACATCTACACCAACAAGCAACTGCGACTGATGATTTCGCTCAATGCCACAGGCGAAACTATCGGTACTATGGATTTCCTCAACTTCAACCCTATTCACAACCGTGCAGAATTGGGCATATTCATCTGCAAGAAATATCAAGGACAAGGACTGTCGGCAGAGACAATGAAAATTGTGAACAACTATGCTGCCTGCGGTCTCGGCCTGCGTAGCCTCTATGCCTACATACCCGAAGACAATGCCGCCAGCATAGCCATGATTCGCCGTGCCGGATTTGAGGAAGTGGGCATTCTGCAAAGTTGGATCAAGACTGGCAGAGACTACCACAATGTGGTACTCCTCCAAAAAATCTATTAAGAAGCGATTATTGTCGGATTTTATTTAGCAACTGACATTGCCCAATGTCGGTCAATTCTGGCTTGGCTCTGTGGGCCACAGATTCCATACGCGGTATTTTTCGCCAAAGCTTTCCACTGCCGCTTTCCACATTTCTTCTTCCTGCTCATTCATCAGCAGTTGGCAGTCGATACGCTTCTGAATCACCCAATCGTGTCGGGCTATTTCATCGGCAAGCTGGCCACTCTCCCATCCTGAATAGCCCACTATGAATTTCATTTTCCCCTCAATAGGTTCGCCACATACCACATAGCGTTTCACAGCCTCATAATCGCCTCCGAAATACAAGCCTTTAGCCACTTGCTGGCAGTTGGGAATGATTTCCGGACCCAATGTGTGCAGAAAAAACATTTGGTTGAGCCCTACAGGTCCGCCCATATACAGTGGAATTTCTTCAAAATATTCGGGTCCATCAAGCACATCAGCCAAAGTGAAATCGGTGAGCCGATTCACTATCACGCCCATTGAGCCATTGCTATCGTGGTCCACGAGAAGAATAACCGAGCGCTTGAAGCAGGCATCGTCCACAGTGGGCTTTGCCAGCAGCACATTGCCTCGCGACGGTTCGGGCTGACTGTCGAGCAGATTGAATATGTCGATGTTGATGTCTTCCATACGATATCCAAAATTACAACATCCTGCCGACCTACGCAAACCATCGCACCACAAAATCATCATAACCTTTGAGTTGGGATGATTCCAAATCAGCAAAAAAATCCCAAATCAGCAAAACTCGCAACACTTGGCAAAAATGGACATAAATGGACTGCAACACACTTATTCATAAACCAATATTTTTTGTAAATTTACGGCACTATGGGACAACTGCTTTTTTCATCACTACCAATGTATGTGAGCGGTTTCTGGGCCCTACTACTCCTGTGCAGCCAAATAGAAAAATACAGCCGCACCCGACTCGTTCTGGCCATGTTTATGACGATCACCGCTCTCCTCTACTACGCACACTGTGTTTTCTTCAATGAATTCTACAGTATGATACCCGTGAGCGACACAATCTACACTTTTGCCACGCTCGCCATCTATCCTATGTTATATATCTTCCTGATGTCGATGACATCAAGTCCTCAACGACTGCGAAAACTATGGGTCTTGCTCATTCCAGCTTTCATATTCAGTGGCACAGTGGGAGTGCTCTACAGCATGATGAGCGAACAGGAAACCAAAGAGTTTGTCAAGCAATGCCTATACGACGAACAGTTCTTTGGCCACACAGGCATCTATCACCACATGGCCATCACGCACTTGGTAATTAAAATCGTGTTCGCCATCACTGTGATTTCGGTGCTGGTGGCAGGGATGAACAAACTGGTAAAATACGAGCATCAAATTAAGTCGGTCTACTCCAATGTGGAAGGCAAAACACTGATTTCATTCAAGATATTCCTCTACTTGTTTTGCTTCTCCTCTATGGCGTCGTTTATCTTCAACATTGTGGGGCGTTACAATTTCGAGAACACGTTCTGGCTGCTCACACTACCTTCTATTGTGTTCTCCATCCTCATTTTCATTTTAGGATTGCTCGGACTGCGTCAGGCGTTCACATTCGAAAACATGGATGCCGAACTGCAAGAAATCCCACCCCAACCAACAACCACCGAAACCGACAAACAACACTCTGAAAAACTGGCTACAAGAATAGAAAGCGTGATTGAGGAGAAACAACTTTTCCGATTGCCAAACCTTAAAGTGTCGGACTTGGCAGCACAACTCTACACCAACCGCCTCTACATATCACAAGCCATCAATAGCGTGATGCACCTCTCGTTTTCCGACTATATCAACAAAAAGCGAATAGAATATGCCACCCGGCTCATCTCTGAGCAACCAGAACTGCCGATTGCCGACATCGCATACGAGTCTGGCTTCGCTTCACAGAACTCATTTTACCGCAATTTCAAAAACTTCAAGGGCTGTTCACCAAAGGTTTATATGCGATTGAACAGAAATACATAACCCCTACAGCCACACACCTATTGCATAAACCAGAAAATGGCATTATTTATGCTATAAGAATAAGCAAAGATAATGCACAAGTGCGCTTTTACTTATGTCGCAGTGGTTTGAGCTAAAGGGCTGAACAGTTGTATTATTGGTGTGATTTGAATGGCTTAGTGCAATCAAAGAAAAGGCTGAAGGCCCAAGATGTTAGCGTAAGCGTAAACCTGTTTGCGGCTTTGTAGTCGACGCAATAGGGCTGAAGGCCCGTAAGGTGAGCGCAAGCGAACGATAACCCCGGTTGGAGCGAAGCGAAGGCCGGGGATGGAAATGGCATCTAAATATGTGCGGGCTGAAAGTCCGCGATAACACACAGAATTAATCCTTCAAGAAATAATCTTCATTAATTTCAACCCCATTTTCAAGAAGTAAATTTCTCAACTCAAGTGAGAAAGCTATGCTTGAATGATGCTCCTTCTGACGCATAATATAGTTTGTAATCAAATCTTTATCTCGGAATGAATAGGTAAGCGCTGCATAACCAGTCGCCCATCCCGTGAATAGTGGAAAAAGTTCACTTCCCTTAAACTTTTTCGATGTCGACACCTTGATTTTCTCAACGTATATTGACGGCGGTATATCAGCAGGTAGACCAACAAGTATGTGAATATGGTCGGGCATACCTCCAATTCTATGTATGATGCAGCCCAAATTTCTGCTGGTAGAATAGATGTAATGATACATGGTCCGCTCATTTTCAAAATTAATTGAAGGCACGCTGCCTTTTGTGCGGAAAATGATGTGATATAATAGTTGAGTATATGCCATGCCTAAAATTAGAGAAAATTTGCGAGATGGACAAATTCTTTTTCATTTCTTTGCCTCTTATCGCGGACTTTCAGCCCGCT
>JAKSMA010000060.1 GCA_024400895.1 Muribaculaceae bacterium
TACACTATATTCTTGAACTGCGCCTCACCAACCAGGAAAATCCGCTGATCCATAAAAATCCCTATTTTTGCACCGAAAACAAACAACAAATCCCGGCGATTGAGGTCGTCGGGATTCTTTATATAATGATATGTATAGAATTCACTTGCTAATTGGGCTTCTGATTTGCCCCCTTAGCCTACAAGAGTTTTTGAAAAAACGGGATTCAGGGATTAGCGAATCGCCTCAATCACTTTTTTCACACGTTCAAACACCACTTCAGCACCGCCTGTGCCCTTCACCATATGAAGCAGACCTTTTTCTGCATAGAAGTCCTTCAATGGAGAGGTTTGGTTGTTGTACACTTCCAAACGAGAAGTAATGGTTTCAAGATTGTCGTCGCTACGCCCGCTTTCCTTACCGCGGTTGAGCAATCGGCCGATGAGGATTTCTTCTGGAACGTCTAAGCCAATCACGCCACTAACCTTAGTGCCTCGTGCTTCGAGCATAGTTTCAAGTGCCTCTGCCTGTGGAATAGTGCGTGGAAAACCATCGAAAATCACACCATTCTTAGCAGCCTCTTTGTTGTCATCCACAACAGATGCCAAAATATCCACCATCAGTTCGTCGGGAATCAATTGACCCTTGTTGATAAACTCTTGAGCAGTTTTACCGAGACTTGTGCCACGCTTAATGTTGTCGCGAAGCACGTCGCCAGTAGAAATGTGGAAGAGTCCATAGGTCTTAATCAAGACTTCGCTTTGAGTTCCTTTACCAGAACCTGGAGCGCCGAACATTACAATGTTGAGCATATTTGAAAATTTAAAAAAATTAATTAGCCGTTATTAGTTATTATGTTAATCTTCTTTCAGAACCAGGATATCGCGCAATCCACGAGCTTGCCCGTCGAGGTCGAGACCATAGCCTAAAATAAACTTAGAAGGTATTTCAAATCCAACAAACTCTGGAACTTGTCCTGTGGTGAGCGACTTTGGCTTGTAGAGCAGTGCTGCCATTTTCACACTCTTCGGATTGTGCTTAGCCAGGGTTTCGCGGAGCGCCTTTGCTGTAACGCCTGTGTCGACGATGTCTTCAATGATAATCACATTGCGTCCTTCAATGTCTTCAGTGAGGCCCATCACTTGGTTGATAACGCCAGTCGATGAAGTGCCCTCATAGCTCTTGAAGCGAATGAATGTAATCTCTGCCTCTGGCAAATCGCATGCGCGGAACAGGTCGGCAGCAAACACGAATGCACCGTTGAGCACACACAAGAAAATAGGAGCTTTGTCGTCTCCCAAGCTTTCCACAATTTCGCGAGCAACGCGGTTCACTTGCTCCTGAATTTCAGCCTCGCTGATGTAAGGCACGAAGGTCATACCTTTTACCACAGTTTCTTCCATTGTTACAATTAAAGAAAAATTTCCACAAAGGTAAAAAAGTTTATAATTCCAACCAAATTTTCACGCCATATATATTCCATTTCGGTCAATTTTTAACCATCTTGCGATATTTTTCCAATTTCTCTATAATAGCCGAGAAAAAATAAGTATTTTTGTAGTTACATTTTTGCGGAACATCTACCGGCGTTCTGCCTCCCGTATCACATCAGGACATCCGCCCTCAAAAAAATCAATTGGCGAAACCAAAGAACGCCTCTTTGAAACTGAAAAAACATTAATTTATGAAGATATTCACAACTGAAGGCATCAGAAGAATCGACGAAGCAACCATCGAGAGCGAGAGCATCAAAATGCTCGACTTGATGGAACGCGCTGCTTCGGCAGTTGTTTACCAAATCATATCACGCTGGCACCCCAGCAAACGCATCGTGATTTTTGCCGGACCAGGCAACAATGGCGGCGACGCACTGGCTGTGGCAAGGCTTTTGGCGGAGCAAGGCTATCGCTCTGAGGTGTATTTGTTTAATGTGAAAGGCACGCGCCTCTCACACTGCTGCGAAACAAACAGAGACCGCCTGAAAAATGTAGACCGCGTGGAGCTGATTGAAGTAATCGACACCTTCGTTCCACCCGAATTGGGGCCTAACGACTTGGTCATCGACGGTCTGTTTGGCTCCGGCTTGAGCAAACCACTCAAAAGCGGATACGCTTCCACAGTGCAATATATCAACGAATCGCACGCTTTCGTCGTTTCAATCGACACTCCATCTGGCCTTTTCGGAGAATGGAACACTGGAGTTGACCGCCGCAACATCGTGCGCGCCAACCTCACCCTGGCGTTCCAGTTCAAGCGTCTGTCGTTCTTCTTCAGCGAAAATGCCGAGTTTGTGGGCGAAGTGGTAGTGCTCGACCTCGAAATGGACCAACGCGCTATCGCCAACACTCCTACCGACTTCTACCTGATAGAGCCTGAAGACGTGAAGCGCGAACTTTATCCTCATGGCAATTTCATCAACAAATACGACAACGGCACCGTATTTCTCGTAGCCGGAAGTTATGGAATGATGGGCGCCGCCACACTTGCAGCACGCGGCGCAACACGCGCTGGCGCAGGTTTGGTGACTGTACACGCGCCAAAATGCGGCTACATTCCGCTATCGAGCACCGTACCCGAAGTGCTTTTCGAAGCCGACCAAAGCGAATTTGTAACCACTGAAATTGAGCTCCATCACCACTATAGCGTAGTGGCACTCGGCCCTGGCATAAGCACCACCGAGGAAACCATTTCAGCAGTCGACTCGTTTATCAAGCGTTATCGCCGCCCATGCATCCTCGATGCCGATGCGCTCAACTGTATCGCTATGCGCCCTGTGCTCATCCACAGCATTCCAAAAGGGTCGGTACTCACACCTCACAACAGCGAATTCGACCGACTGTTTGGCGAGCACAATAGCGACGAAGAGAGATTGAAGAAAGCTATTGATGTGTCGCGACTCTACGAAATCACCATCGTGCTCAAGGGCAAGTACACCAAGACCGTGCGTCCCGACGGTAAGGTGTATATCAACAGCACTGGCAACCCTGGCCTCGCAACAGCCGGCAGTGGCGATGTGCTTACAGGTGTGATTGCGGCATTCATCGCTCAAGGCTACGCTACCGACTGGAGCGTGGCGCTCGGCGTGTATGTTCACGGTTTGGCTGGCGACATCGCTGTGAAGGAGCAAGGCACTCACGGCCTTATCGCGCCAGATGTGGCCAATGCCGTAGGCAAGGCCATCCACAGCATTATCGGCAACGAGGCGAACGAATAATTTCAAGTGTGCAACACCACGCCCTTGAATTTTTATTTGAATTTTCTTGAAAAATATTTGTTTTTTCAAAAAATGCAATATAACTTTGCGCCATCAAAACAAGAACAACGAAAAATGAAACACATCTTCATATCTTCACAAGCATGTTGCTGCTGTTGTACCGAATCAGTCAATTGGCTCGGTCTGATGGCTATGTGATGATGTAACTACTTTGTTTCACTTTCACGATATCAGCGCCTTGCCAATTTCGGCAGGGCGTTTTTTATTCACGACATCATTAATAACAACAATAATAAATATACAAAAATTATGATTTATTCATCTATCAGCGAACTCGTAGGTCGCACCCCATTGGTAGAAGTGACCAGATTTGAAGGACAAAAAGCAAGAATCGCAGTGAAAGTGGAAGCTTTCAACCCTGGCGGCAGCGTGAAAGACCGCATCGCCTTGGCAATGATTGAAGATGCAGAAAAGAAAGGCATACTGAAACCAGGTGCCACCATCATTGAGCCTACCAGCGGCAACACTGGCGTGGGACTCGCTTGGGTGGGCGTGGCAAAAGGCTACAAGACCATTCTCACCATGCCCGACACCATGAGCATGGAACGCCGCAACTTGCTGAAGGCCTATGGTGCGAAACTCGAACTCACCCCTGGTGCAGAGGGCATGAAGGGCGCCATCGCAAAGGCAAATGAATTGCGCGACTCTATTCCTGGCGCAGTGATTCTGGGTCAGTTTGTGAATCCAGCCAACCCTGCAATCCACGAAGCCACCACTGGCGAAGAAATCTGGGCCGACACCGAAGGCGCTGTCGACATTTTCGTGGCTGGCGTTGGCACTGGCGGAACAGTGAGCGGCACTGGAAAGGCGCTGAAGAAGCACAATCCTAATGTAAAAGTAGTGGCAGTGGAACCTGCAACCTCTGCTGTGCTCAGCACTGGCGTGGCTGGCAAGCACAAAATTCAAGGCATCGGTGCAGGATTCGTACCCGACACCTACAGTGCTGAAGTGGTCGACGAAATCATGCCTATGACCGACGACGACGCGTTTGAAGGTGCAAGAGCATTGGCTCGCACACGCGGTCTGCTGGTAGGCATCTCATCAGGCGCTGCATTCTCGGCAGCACTCGCTTTGGCAAGAAAAGAGGAAAACGCCGGCAAACTTATCGTGGCATTGCTGCCCGACACTGGCGAACGCTATTTATCCACCGCTTTATTTGAATAATTTATGAAAGCACCATCCATATCACAGCTCAAACGACTGATGGAACTCGTGGGATATGTCATTTTCCCCGACTATTCAGATGTGCCTGCCTGGACCAACGGTCCCGAAGCCATCCGCGCCATCCTCTCCGAACAGCTGTCGACCATCTCCGAAATTGACGACCCTGCGAAAGTGGCTGACGATTTCGTGGCAGCATTGCCCGAAATTTCACGACTGCTGCACACTGATGCCGACGCTGTGATGCACAACGACCCCGCTGTGAAGAGTATGCAAGAGGTGATTCTCTGCTATCCAGTGGTGAAGGTAATGATCAACCACCGCACCGCCCACCAGCTCCACTTGCAAGGTGTGCCCATCATTCCGCGCGTTATCGCCGAAATGGCACACTCAACCACGGGTATCGACATCCACCCAGCCGCACAGATTGGCGAATATTTCAGCATCGACCACGGCACTGGCGTGGTGATTGGCGCCACGAGCATCATCGGCAACCATGTGATGCTCTACCAGGGTGTGACACTCGGTGCAAAGAATTTCACTTATGACGAAAACGGTGTGCCCATCGATGTGCCCCGCCACCCTATCTTGGAAGACCATGTGACCGTGTATTCCAACACCTCTATCCTTGGTCGCGTGCGAATCGGCCATCACACAGTGGTGGGAGGTAACGTGTGGCTCACCCACGATGTGCCACCACACTCACGCATCCTCCAGAGCCAAGCCATCGAAGAGCCCTACTTCCAAGACGGCGCCGGCATCTAACCATCGCAACCTCGAGAAGGGAAAAGAATTAGCACTATAGGGCTGAAGTCCCGACGTGTGAGCAAAGCGAACGATAGCCCCGGTCGCAAGCCGGGGAATCGGACTGTCGACCCTATACGACTCGCATACCGGTTGACTTGTGAACTTTATAAAATAGACATTTCTCCTACCACGAATAATTTGAGTTCCGTGAGGTGTGTGTCAAATATTGTTCTGCCAAATGAGAAGCATATTGGTTTTTCGCCGCAGGCGAGTGGTTTATCGTCCTTTGGCATATGATAAGCCCGCAAAAGAGGGCGCGGTTGGTTTGTGGGAGTGCAGATTTAAGCTCGCTTAAAAATCTGAAATTCCACAAATCAAGCGGTGGGTGTACAGCACCCACATATGCCAAAGGAGGTTTTGCTCGGTTTTTGTCTTTTTGAATTCAACAAGTCCACGAGGGTTTTGTGAGAATGTAATCAACAGGAGACAACTATCCCCACTAAATTTCTGCTGAACTCGAACACAGAGGGCGCTTTATGAACTTTCTGCGTTAAATTATAAGGGAGCTATATTAGTCATGGTAGTCGAGCATGAAAGCGTCCATGTCGTTGTCATCGTCCACATCGTCGTCGAAGCCTAATATTTCATCGTGGCCGTCGCAGCTCCTCGAACTCACGCCATTGAATGAGCCTTCGGCTTTGGGAGCGCTCGATGAGCGACGGTCCTCTACGGAAGTGCCAGCCCGCTTCACAGTGTCGGCACTATGCTGAATGGTGTCGATCGGATAGGTGCAAACCACAAATCCCTCTTGAGGTTCTTTCTTGGAGCAACTTGCCATTGCCACTACAGCAATAGCAAAAAGAATGATTGTCTTCATAATTGTTTTCATAATATCGGGTCAATAGGCAATATGTACATAAACAAAAGAAAGCAACTTACCATAGGGCTCGTTGCTTTCTTTATGCGGTGCGTACAGGACTCGAACCAGCGACCTCCTGCGTGACAGGCAGGCATTCTAACCAACTGAACTAACGCACCAGTTGCTTTAAGCGATGCAAAGATACAGCAAAACTCTCCAATCATGCAAACTTTTCAACGCTTTTTTTACATAAAAACGATTTTTTCTCATTTGCAGAGATTTTTTCCCTTCAATTTTTGGTGGATTCCGGAAAATTCATATCCTTTGCGTCAAGATTAATTGCTACTGATATATGCAATAGGATGCGAATTAATCTTTATTGATTACGCACGAGGGAGACACCAGTTCTCCCTTTTTTTCATCCCCCCACCCACCTCCATCACAACGAATTCAAAGGGGTGGTAGACCGACCACCCCTTTGAGGTAAAATTTCGTGGATAATTGGATACCTTAAGAAATCTGTTTAATCGAACGAAGCGGGTCGTATCCGTGTAAAATCAAAAAGCAGATGTTAATCAAATCCAAACTAAAGTCGTCGGAGACGACCAGTTGTGGTTAACTCCATGCAAGCGAGTGAGCGAAGCGATACGAAGCGCAGCTTGGAGCCATAGCGCCCCCCTCATGCCCGAGCCTCGGAGGGGCGGTCATGCCCCCCATGTTGCGGTCGCGCGTCATATTGCCATTTGCATCGTAGGCATGGGAATTATTCATATAATTTGAATTTTTCGGGAGTCTCTAAGCAATCGCAAGTTTTATAGTTATAGCCATAAAAAGCATATAATTCATCACCTAAGCTGATGAATGCAATCGCAAGTTTCGGGTATTTTAATTGAGGCGTGTTCCAACTCCCGAAAAATATCACCCAAGGGGTTGAATCAAAATTGCTATCAATATAGAGGGGCAATATCTCGGACACTTCATATAACAACATGCAGAAGTTCCAGTTATAATCATCAGTGGTTCGGGTATCGTAAATATTGAGCGCAACAGAAGCAGTGTCTGGTTCCCCAGAATGAGCGATGACAGTTTTTAAAGTTTCACCTTGTAAATTTAGTTTGGTTAGTGGAACACATGGAGGCGGGGCAAAAAATGACGGGCCATTAGCAGAATCAGGGTAAAATTTGTGGTTGAGTATCCCGTCGTAGTCAATCTGTTTATACAGTGCCGAATCTTCTGGGGCTTCAGCTATTGTAACATGCGATGGCTTTGGGGATTTTTGTTGCTTTTGGCAAGAAACTAACGCTAAAAGCGACAATGCTATAATCGAAAACATGGCTTTCTTCATTTTTGTTTCTTATTTATGTAACCGAAAAACACATGATATTTATTTTCTGTCAAAAAACAGTAAGCCTTAATTGGGACCGGATTCTCTGAGTAGAAATTAACCGTTACTTGAATGTCGAAGATATATCCCGAAAACTGGCTCTTTTCAATCGCAGACAACACACACCGGGGCATCTTTCCTGCAAGCTTATTGCAATCGCCTCTCTCGATTATATAAGGTTTTGTTCCCGACACAACGTAATAATCATGTCGGAAATGCCTTTTCAGTAAGGAGTCGAGGATGCATTGTTGGTTATGCTTGCTCACGAGAATCTCATAATCAGCCAAACTGTCGTCAATGTTTGTAACATCAGCTGATATTGTATTTTTTCCTTCTGTTGCACTCTCTTTTTGGTTTTCTTGTTGTGAACAGCTATGGAATTGCAATCCCATCAAAAGGAGAAGAAATATGTTGATTAACTGTTTCATTTTGAAGTCTTATGCTGTGAATACCCTTGTTGCGGACACTTGATGTTCCCTGAATATAAGGTTTTGTTTGATAACTCATAATCGTAAAATATGGGCTTTGGTATTTACTCCTTTGAACCAAACTTTATTTATACTCAATATCAACCCAGTGCCAGCATTTTATGGCTTGTCCATTTCGAATAGCCGGGCTTTTATATTTGAATGTTTTTGCAGTCTTAATTGCTTCTTGTTCTTGAGCGGTGGTTCCATTTGTTGATCTCAACTCAACACTGATAACATTCGCTTTTTCATCGATAAGCAAATCCAGTGCAAAACGACTTTTGGGGGCAATATTGTATTTTGCTCCATTGAGAACATGTATCTCGTGCCCATCTCTAAACTCAACTCCATTGTCCATAGGTTTGGGACTTATATCGACATAGCGTTTTTTCCCCGGCCAATCATAGTAAGCCCAGTTTCTTGTCATATCGGACTCTGCCTTCTCTTTATTTCGATGGCTGATGGCTTTTTCTAAACATGGCTGATACCCCCATTCTGCCAACGATTTTTCCACATAAAGAATACTCAAAGTGCTTTTCACTGTTTCACATTGATAAATAATTGTGTCGCCTTGGTCCACTCTTTTATAGGATAAGTACCCTTCTGTAGCACTGGCCACATCTTGAAACTCATCAACTTTTGCAAGATTCAATCTGCTGGTTGGGTAATTTCTACAAATATTGAGAATTTTATCAAACTTGCACTCGTCTGAAAGTAATTCGTTTTCCTGCAATCTAATATTAACCAAGGTGTTTTTGGTCTTAATGAAGAGATTATTACTTATAACTTTTTTGTCTCCTGAACACTTTGCGATTTCATGCTCAACAATCGTGTCTCTGAAAAAATAGCGACATACATCAACATCTTCTTTTGACCAATATTTTGAATTAGAAGACCAATAATCTCCGTTAGAGTGATAGGTATACTTTATTCGTGCTTCTATATCATTCGATGGCACAACAATGATTTCATTGTCACTTGATTTGATGTAAACAAAAGGTGAGTCAACGACATTACCTTCTCCTTTCATATTGTATTCATTGAATGTTTGATATTTGCTAAATCCGTCCAATGATAGATTCTCTTGTGAGTGTTTACATGCACTAATAAAAAAGGCTGTAAATATTACAGAAAAAAATATATTGCGGTTATTTATCATGTTCATCGATTAATTGTCAAAATACAGGTGGATTAATTGTTTGTTTCCTTGGTTCCAAAAGAATCCTCTTGAACAGTCAATGGATAAATTATAAATCGGAACGGCCTTTTTCCCAGAATTTGATATCATATAATCATTTCCATAATTATTTCCTGATAATGCTCCAAGAATAAAATTTTTAAGAGGAGAATATTGTGATTAGATTCCTTGCTCCGTTTTAGTCATATATCATTTCTTGTTTATGGCAGAATAGCACATTGTTGAAATTATCAAATATAAACCAAAAACAGGTGCCAGAGTTAAAACGGATGTAATTCTTCAATCGATGTTTGTGGTAATCATTGAGTCTTGCAAGCCTTTTTGTATAGTCGGTTTCTTCTATAGCCAAAGCTATAAGACAATTGTCCTCAAGGTGTGAAAAAAATATGACCATTGGAGCATTATCGTCTTGCATCCTCTTCATTGCAGCCAATAAATCACATCTTTGGGGCGGACGACAACAATTAGATATCATATTTTCGAATGAAAAAACCTCTGCTAATTTTGTGCTGTCATCTGGAAATTTTGCAATTTCTTTTTCAGGAAAAGAGAATACTATTTCTCTCATATCATATACAGTATCAGAAATAGTAAATGCGCCATAGTCAAGGTTGAGAGATGATTTTATGCTATCAAGAGCTATCTCATAACGTTCATCAGTATTTTGTCCAAAACAAAAAATTGCATTGGATATAATCATTGCAGCAAACACGAATATGAATCGATACATAATTATTGATTTTTAAAGTATATAAATTTTTGATATAAATATGTTGTTTCGTTATCCCGAACTCGCGTTATCAGTTTCTCAATAAAAGACATATTATTTAACAAGGTATGGTCCGTTCAACTCATTACAAATGTAGATGTCATCGTGTGGCTCTCTGCCAATGCTTACACCATGGAAAACTATATTTAATCCATTGTTGGGTATCATATTAAATTTCTTTTCTGCACTTTTAAACTGAGAAAGAAGTTCTGAAGAAAACTTTGAACCCGTTTTCAGTTTCACCCCCTTTTTTCGCTCCTTGTTATAATAGCTTGCTATTTTGAAAATCGAGTCATTTCTAGAAGCATATATGATATACACATCTTGATTCATCTTGACAATTTCTTTTACAGTATAGTATTGCATTTGTGACGTGTCATTTAAATATTCCTGAATGTTTTTGCATCCAAGCAGTAAGATTAACACACAAAATAATGCTACATTTACTAACCTATGGATAGGATTGGATTTTTTGCTCTTCAAATGGCTCAACATTTGAGCGAATATACCATACTGCATTAGTCGCTTTGAGAGAATTTTGAGTTTCATTTCCTTCTTTATCATATAATTTTTGATATACTTGTGGTTGAACAGAGGCTTTACCATGCGCTTCTGTATATACAGAATTGGGTTGCCCTGCTTCAGGACTTGAAGCCTTCCTTTCTGCCGAAATTTTAGCACCTTGATAAGCTTCTGTTACTTCATGTAAGATAGATGTGCCAATATCTGAAAATCCATCCATTTTTTCTAATACGAATGGATTCACCTCTTGAAAAGCCAACCCTTTATATGCGTTTTAATCTTCTGTCGCCAAATATTGGATGCAGCCAATTTTATGATATATACGGTCGTAGGTGTCAAGTTTGCTATCCCCATAAAGGAATGTGTTATATTTGAAAACTTGTATTAATTCAGAATCTGAAATAAGAGAATCGTTTGCTTCTTTTATTCTCAGCAATTTGGCGTAAAATAAAGGGTGGCTCCTTTTGAAAATCCAAATCTGATGCTCGAAAACGAGCATCATGTAAATAGGATGGTGACTTACTCTCCTAAATTGAAAACTATATACTCCAAAATCCATATTTATATCATCATCTGTATCAGTAAAACCAAAATCACGATTATGGATAACATCTGTCATGTAAAAAATATCATAAAAATCTTTTGCTGTCACATGCTCTTGTTGAATCACTTCTTTCACACTCTCCCCCCAAAAGAGAGAAGGCTCCTTTCCTTTACTGAAATAATCTAAGATGCTTTCGTAAACATGCTTTGTTTGGTCATTAAAGGCGAAAGATGATGAGCTTAGTAATAAACTACATAATATTAGTAAAGCCTTTTTCATTTTGTTTCCTCCTCTTGTTTCTTTGTTTTTAATTGTTCTAAATGTTGCATCTCTACACTTTGTGCTCTCTTTTCTGCGC
>JAKSMA010000061.1 GCA_024400895.1 Muribaculaceae bacterium
CTTTGTCAACCTCTTGTTTTTCTTTCAAATCAAGAGACAAGAAACCACTTTCTGTGCGAACACATTTGTTATAAGTAGAGTCGTTTTCCATTGGGAAGAAAAGCGTTTTCACATTACCTACAACATCGGCGTGGCGAAGCTCATTTTTAGTGGATTCAGTTCCGTCGTCGTAATAGTAAGTTGATTTGTCGAAATATGCCTTTAGATACTTCCCGTAGATTTGATTATAATATATTTCTCCAAGATGTTCAACGATTAAGCCCTTGTTTGGCATAGTAGCCCAATCCACAGAACTACTGTCGCGCATATGAACATTGATTTCGTTGTCGCTTGAGATTTGTCGCTCTCCGCTCCAAACCACTGGGTGGTTGTAGAGATAGAGGATAGAATCGCGTTGAGCAAACGATAGATGACCACAGATGCCTTGCACGTCCTTTCTGTAGAATTTAACACCTCCAGTGGCTGTAAGTACGCGTTTTTTGTCAGCATCTTGGATAGTGGTGATTGTGTCGCCGTGGAAAAACAAGGTGTCGCTTCTTTCTCCCTTGCGAGCATTTTCTTTATTGTATATGCGAGCTAACGCCTTGTCGGTAGCATAACTAACATGTGTCTTTTCATTATGATACCCGAATCCGCCAGTAAGTATTGCATGATGTTTTGGATCGACAACTGTCACATTTCCTGTTGCAGTGCCCTCGCCTTTATGGCGGTCGTAATGAATCTTGTCGCCTTCAAGTGTGCGGTCGTCTTTTGCAAAAAGCTTAGGTTGCTTTCCGTTTTTTACATATAAGTTCGCGATTTCGGTATTTGTGTTGTAGTCGCCGCTTGATGTGATAATTTTGTTTTCATCGGAAGTGATTTCTGATTTCTCAACAAGCGTTGCAATATTTGTGCGTGTGTTGTAGAGAAGTTTATTAGTGTGAATCACATAATTGTCGCGGTTGTTCATGAGGTCAACATTGTTGCTAAACACAGCATTGTCGGTATTGAAATTGTATTCGCCGACAATTGACGTAAGCACATTCTTCGGGTCCTCTAACCTACCGTTGGATGTGTATTTACCAGTGTTTGTGGGCACATAGTAGTCGATGGCTTGACTTGTGAGTGTTCGGTTATCCTTTGTGATGCTCACATTTCCAACAAGGTTCATCACTTCTTTCGACCCGTCGTAATGTAGTTTGTCTGCACGACCACTGAGGCGATCAGCACGTTCCATTCTCACATTGCCGAATGCGTCAATAGAGTTGATTTGGTCGTAATAATGAGCGCTGTCGCAATACAAGTGCATATCCCCTCTTGAGAATTCAATATTGCCCATAAGAAGGATATAGGAATTCATAGGGTCTTCTACAGGTGCTGAAAGCATAGAGTCTGCTTTCTCCAGAAACACTTTGTTTGCCTGGTATCTATTTGCGTTAGGAATTTCAGGCTTAATTTCTTTTGTGTCTTTCTGCTGTTTCTGTTGTTTTTTTTGAGCAGATACGTTAAATGAATAGAGCCCAATAAATAGAGTCAAAAGGCATAAGATGCATTTTGCAGCCTTATGCCCTGATTGTGAGATATGTCGAGAATTGTTCACCTATATTAGATTATTTTTTTCTCCATTCGTATTTGAATTCACAGTTGCGCCATCCCTCACTGATGTAAACATAAGTTTTCTTTTGTTTCTCTTTTACCCACTCATCAATGATTTCAGCTTTGCGTTTATTTTCGTACATGTCTTTTAGTACTTGGAAATCTTCCGCAAGGTCGGCTCTGTGAGCTTCATTTCTTCTGACAAGTTTCACCATAGCCACTTGTTGGCGGTTGTTACTTTGGTTGATTGTGAAGAATGGCTCTGAAATTTCGCCAACTTTAAGTTTGTCGACCACCTTACCGATTTCATCAGGAAGGTCTGCCATCTCGAAGAGTGTGGTGTGAGTTTGAGGATTCATCATCAAGCCCTTGTTGTTGCGAGAATCTTTATCCTGTGATACGTAAAGCGCTGCTTGCTCAAAAGTGTATTTATTGGCAATAATATCTTTACGCAAAGAATCAAGTTTTACCACTGCAGAATCAAGGTCTTTTTGGTTAACCTTGGGCTTAAGGAGAATATGGCGTGTGTTGATGCGGTCGCCACGCTTTTCTATCAATTGAATAATGTGGAAGCCAAATTCTGTTTCAACGATTTTACTTACTTTTTTAGGGTCGTTGAGATTGAATGCCACATTTGCATATTCTGGAACCAAGTCGTTGCGGCTCTTAAAACCGATTTCACCACCAGTCATAGCTGATCCGTCTTCTGAATAAAGGAGAGCGAGTGTGGAGAAGTCGCTTTCGCCATTATTGACGCGCTGCGCATAGTCGCGAAGGCGCGACTTCACTTCATCAATTTCTTGTTGAGGAATGATAGGGTTGATAGTGATAATTTCCACTTCCACTTGCTTTTGAATCAGTGGAAGTGAATCTTTAGGAATTGAATTGTAGAATTTGCGAACATCGGCAGGTGTGGCTTTCACATTTTTAGTAAGAGTGCTTTGCACCTGCTGAATAGTGTATTGGTCACGAACGGTGTTCATAAGTTGTTCGCGAAGTTCGGGAAGTGGTTTTCTAAAGTATTCTTCCACCTTTTCCTTAGAGCCAAGATTGGCAATGAAATAGTTGATACGAGCGTCAACACTTTGTTGAACAGTGGAATTGCCCACTTCAATGGTGTCAATTTTCGCTTGGTGCAAGAAGAGTTTGTCAATTGCGATTTGTTCTGGAATCACACAATATGGATTTCCTTCAATTGGAGTTCTTTCGTATTGGAGTTGTTGGTATTGCTCTTCAATATCTGATTTGAAGATAGCCTCGTCACCTACAATCCATGCCACTTCTTCAGCGATATTGTTTTGTGCAGTCATCAGGTAGCCCATCGCTGTTAAAAATAGGCTAATTGCGAGAAGTCTTAATTTCACTGTTATTCTTATTTTTTGTTGATATTCTGTTGTATTAATTCGCGGTCATAACTCTACTGTACCGACCACTTCTAATTTATATGCAAATTTCATAAAATTTACGCACATAGCAAAACAAAATACTTTAATTATCATTAAAAGAATGGTGTTTCAAAAGCGATTAATAAAAAAAAGTCTCTTTATCGTTGTTTTTGTCGATAAAGAGACCCCTAATTTATAGTTTAAATAATTTCAATTCTATGGCTTTACAAGCTTAAGCACATCCTTGTTGATTTTTGCAGGATACTTCTTTTTGAGTTCGCTTAACCATGCTTGTTCTAATGCGTCTTGGTAGTCTGAAGTGACAAGGCCTTTCACATCGGCAACGCCTTCAGGTTGATTAATCACTCCACCTTCAAGAACGAATGCAATAGGATATTTCTCATTGCCAGTCTTGTCGGTACCACCGAATACCACTGCATCAACCACTTCATTTTCACCTTGTCCGAAGAGCATTCTTTCCATCTTGATGTCGCTGGCAAACTTCTTGTGGAGTGTAGTTGTCAGTGTGTCTTGACCAAGCGTTGGAATCATTGCTTTCACTGCTTGTGCAACAGAATCGTTCTTTGCAGAAAGGATAATACCCTTGAAGTGAGGTTTGTTCCAATTGTATTTAGCACGGTTTGCTTCAAAGAAATTCTTCAAACCAGTAGTGTCTTTGCTTGCACCATCCCAAACCTTCTTGTTGCTAATTTCAAATAAAAGCATACCATCACGATATTCGTGAATAAGGTTGCGATATTCTATATTGTCTTCAATCAGGTTGTCGACATAGTGCTGCATGATTTCCTTGTTGGCATATGGCTCAATTTGTGCAGCAATGTTTGCAGCAGCAGAATTGATGTCGTATTTCGCTTTAGGATTCACCTTCTTTGCAAGGACTGATGCTGGCACCTTGTTCTTTCCGTAAGTGTAGATCGTGAAGTTCGACTTTGCGAGTACATCACTCACAAATGCAGAATCGTATTGGCCATGCTTTTTCAATTCCTTTACAAGGTATGCGCGGAATTTTTCGTCATTGCTCTTGTAGTTGTAGAATTTCTTGATTTCTTCAACCTTGGCATTGCGGGCCATTTGGCTACGTTCGTCAAAAGAAATGGCTCTTTTAATTGCTGGTAATGCTTCAGCGAATGAAGGAATGCCCTTATGGCCAAGTTTCTTAACGATGTGATAGCCATATTGAGTCTCGAATGGAGCAGAAATTTCACCATCTTTGAGCTCAAATGCTACCTTTTCAAATTCAGGAACCATTCTGTTGGTACCGAACCATGGCAATTTGCCACCTTTTGTTGCTGAGCCTTTATCTTCGCTGTGCTTCTTCGCTGTTTCTTCAAAGTCTGCTCCACCACGGGTGACTGCCTCATAAAGGTCGTCAATTTTTGTTTTGGCAACGGCCTTTGCGGAGTCGTTGAGGTTGCGAGTCATGATCATGATGTGCTCAACTTCCACTTGGCCTGGGTCTTGTCTTTTGCCATTTACGCGGATGAGGTGATTACCAAAATCGGTGCGGAATGGCTTGCTGATTTGACCAACAGGAGTGGTGTAGGCAACGAGTTCCCATGAATAAGGATAAATACCAGACGCTGTATAGCCATAATGTCCAGCATTACGAGCAGCTGTTGGGTCGATTGAGAACTTTTTTGCAAGTTCGCCCCAGTCTTCACCATTCAATACGCATGTGCGAATACTGTCGAGGCGTGCAAGAATCTCCTTGTTTTCATTGTTGTCTTTGCCAAGTGGCAACATCAGGTGATCAAGGTCGACATTCATTTGCATTCTTTCGTATGCTTCCTTTTCAAGACGCACATTTACAGTGGTGTCTTCAAGGAAATCCTTGACCATGCCTTCTTTGTAGCCGTTGAATTCTGACAAGAACGACTTGAGCGTGTCGATGCCTTCTGCTTCGGCATCAGCAACTTTCTGCTTGTATGTCACAAAGCGTTCAACGTATTGGTCAAGAGATTCTTTGTCAACTTGTTGTTGGTTGTTTTTCTTGTAAAGATATTCAAATTCAGAGAGATGGATATCTTTACCATTGATGGTCATCAACACAGGGTCTTTAGCTGCAAAAGCTAAACACACACTGCCAATGAGCGCACCAAGCATCAATTTAATTTTCATAATGATATTATTTCTGATTGTTATTATCAAGATAATAACGAGAAAGTGTCTCGGTTATTATAATTAAATAATAAAAAATAGTAGATTATCCGCGACTGTAGTTCGGAGCTTCGCTTGTGATAGCTACATCGTGAGGATGGCTTTCTGCAACACCTGCATTGGTAATTCTCACGAATTGTGCTTTGTGAAGTTGCTCAATGTTGGCTGCGCCACAATATCCCATGCCAGCACGGAGGCCACCAAGCATCTGGTAGGCCACTTCAAAAAGTGTACCCTTGTATGGCACGCGGGCAGCAATTCCTTCTGGCACAAGTTTTTTACTATCGGTGACATTGTTTTGGAAGTAACGGTCTTTTGAGCCTTTTTCCATCGCTTCAAGCGAACCCATACCGCGGTATGATTTATACTTTCTGCCGTTGAAAATGATGGTGTCGCCAGGAGATTCTTCAACACCGGCAAACATACCACCGAGCATTACTGAATATGCACCGGCAGCAAGAGCCTTTACAATGTCGCCCGAATAGCGAATACCACCATCTGCAATCAATGGCACACCTGTGCCTTCAAGAGCTTTTGCCACTTCATATACTGCGCTCAATTGAGGTACGCCAATACCGGCAATGATTCGAGTTGTACAGATAGAGCCAGGACCAATACCGACTTTTACACCGTCGGCGCCATTTTCAACGAGGAATTTGGCTGCTTCGCCTGTGGCAATGTTACCAACAACGACATCAATTTGTGGGAAAGAACGCTTCACCTCTTGAAGTACTTTTACAACACCTTTAGTGTGACCGTGAGCAGTATCAATGACAATGGCATCAACACCTGCTTCAACGAGTGCTTCAGCACGTTTAAGGCTGTCGCCCGTTACACCAATGCCGGCAGCTACGCGAAGACGGCCAAGGGCGTCCTTGCATGCATTTGGCTTGTCTTTTGCTTTTGTGATATCTTTGTAGGTGACAAGACCAATGAGTTTTCCGTCTTTGTCAATTACTGGGAGCTTTTCAATCTTGTGTGTTTGTAGAATTTCAGCAGCTTCGTCGAGATTGGTTGAAGATGAAGTCGTAACCAAGTGGTCGCTTGTCATCACCTCGTCGATTTTTCGTTCGATGTCTTTTTCAAATCGTAAGTCACGATTTGTGACGATACCAACTAATTTCTTGTTTTCATCAACTACAGGAATACCTCCGATGTGGTATTCGCTCATGATGTTGAGGGCGTCAATTACCTTTGAACCTCGTTTGATGGTGACTGGGTCGTAAATCATACCGTTCTCGGCACGTTTCACGGTGTGAACTTGTCGTGCTTGCTCCTCGATACTCATGTTTTTGTGGATAACACCAATGCCACCTTCGCGGGCTATAGCAATAGCTAACGAAGCTTCGGTTACGGTGTCCATCGCTGCAGAAATCAGCGGAACATTGAGGGTGATGTTACGAGAGAATTTGGTTTGAAGATTGACGTCTTTTGGTAATACTTCAGAATACGCTGGAATCAGCAGGACATCATCAAAAGTGAGTCCGTCCATTTTTACACGATCTGCAATAAATGACATATAATTTGAGTTTAGATTATTTCCCAAAGAGAATGGAGTAATTTAATTACTTCTTCACTTATTGCACACAAAATTACTCATTTTTCGCCGCTTTTCATAATAAAAACAGACAAAAAAATCTAAAAAGATAAATTTGTCTGTATATGTTGTGATTCACTTAAAAATTGTAAGTAAAAAAGTTAGTTAGCTAATTCACTTGTGAATTTAATGCGGACCAATCTAATTTCCTCTTCGGTATACTCTGTTCCTAATTCGTCAAGTGCCGCTCTCATGTTGTCGGTGTCACTCTCCATAAAGTATTCAAAGATGTCCTCCACATGTTCATCATCCATTATTTTGTCAAGGTAATAATTGATGTTGAGTTTTGTGCCGGAATATACAATGGCCTCAAGCTCTTCAAGAAGTTCGTCAATCGACATGTGGTTTGATTCTGCAATGGAATCAAGGTCCACCTTATGGTCAATCGATTTGATGATACTAATTTTCAGCTTGCTTTTGTTGGCTTTAGACCGCACACGGAAGTCTTCCGGGCGTTCAATTTCATTTTCGTCAACATACTTTTTGATGACATCCACAAACTTTTGGCCATATCTTTTTGCCTTGCCTTCTCCTACCCCTCGCATGGTCTTAAGTTCTTCGAGGTTGATTGGGTATAGCGTACACATGTCTTCAAGAGTGGGCTCCTGGAAAATTACGTATGGAGGGACATTGAGCTCGTCGGAGATTTTTTTCCTGAGGTCGGTGAGAATGCTATGCAATTCTGGGTCGAGCACATTTGACGATGTGTTTTGAATTGCCACATTTTCAGTCTCTGAAAAATCTCTGTCGAGAACGATATGGAATTTTTCTTTACTTGTGATGAATTCTTTGCCTTTCTGAGTGACATGTAATATGCGATTATTGTCGATATCGCTTTCTATGTAACCATGAACACGAGCTTGGTAAATCACTGTCTTAAGGAACTTGTCGTCACGATCAGTGATTGCTCCAAATTCATCGTAAGTATTTAACTTGAATTCAAGAATCTCTTTGGTTTTCACTCCGAGCACGAAGTTGATGATTTCTTGAGGTTTGAAATTACCTTTCAATACCAGTATGGCTTCAAGTAGAGCGCGCAGTTCTTCGCTGGCGTCTTCTTGCTTTCTTGGGAACAAACAGTTGTCGCAACATTTGCAGTTGTCATCTTTGTACTCTTCACCAAAATATTTGAGCAATGTCTTTCTTCTACAAATAGAGGATTCTGCATATTGGGCTGTTTCGGCAAGAAGTTGTTTGCCGATTTCTTGTTCACCAATAGGTTTGCCCTGCATAAACTTTTGTAACTTAAGCAAATCCTTCTTCGCATAGAAAGTAATACTTCTACCCTCTCCTCCATCACGTCCGGCTCGTCCAGTCTCTTGGTAGTATCCCTCCAGACTCTTCGGGATGTCGTAGTGAATCACGAATCTCACGTCAGGTTTGTCAATGCCCATGCCGAAAGCGATAGTTGCCACTATCACTTGAACATCGTCTTTCAAAAACTTGTCCTGGTTTTCGGAGCGCTTGTCACCCTCCATGCCTGCATGGTACGGAAGTGCATTGATTTCGTTAACATTTAGGATTTCAGCAAGTTCTTCCACCTTTTTTCTGCTAAGGCAGTAGATGATGCCGGATTTTCCATTCATCGACTTGATGAAACGTATAATCTCTTTGTCGACATTTTCGGTTTTTTGTCTAACCTCGTAATATAGGTTGGGACGGTTGAATGAAGATTTATACACCTTGGCGTCGGTCATGCCAAGATTTTTCATGATATCGTGTTGTACTTTTGGAGTCGCGGTGGCAGTGAGAGCAATAATTGGGCGCAAGCCAATTTGCTCTATGTTTTGGCGAATGTTTCTGTATTCTGTACGGAAATCATGCCCCCATTCCGAGATGCAGTGAGCTTCATCTACTGCATAGAATGAAATCGTCACACTTTTCAAGAAATCAATGTTTTCTTTTTTTGTGAACGATTCTGGAGCGACGTATAAAAGTTTTGTTTTGCCTGATAGAACATCTTCTTTTACTTGGTCGATAGCCTGACGGTTGAGTGATGAATTTAAAAAGTGAGCAATGCTGTCGTTCTCACTATAATGGCGCATTGCGTCCACTTGATTTTTCATCAAGGCAATGAGTGGAGAAATTACAATTGCGGTCCCTTCCATCATTAGGGATGGAAGTTGATAGCACAAAGACTTCCCCCCACCAGTAGGCATGAGCACAAAAGAGTCATTCTCATTAAGGAGATTTAAAATTATCTCATCTTGGTTTCCTTTGAATGTGTCGAAACCAAAATGTCTCTTTAATTCCTCTGTGATTTTTTTTATATCAGGCATAGTAATTATTGGCATAAAGGCTTGTTTCTACCACAAATTTAATAAAATAGAACGGGACAAACAAATTTTTTTTAATTGTTTGTCCCGTAAAAATGTATTTTTTATTAAAAAAATCACTTAGTGTCTTTCAAAATCTCAAAGTTTGATTTTTCAAGCTGCTCTTTTGCGTATTCTAATGTAACAGTGTACTCTTTCGCATTCGATGAAGGTACTTTGTACATAGCTTCGGTCATAATCGTTTCAAATAGCGATCGGAGCCCGCGTGCTCCTAATTTATATTCCACCGCTTTGGCAACAATATAATCAAGAACTTCGCTTTCAATCACAAGCTTCACATCGTCCATTTTAAACAGTTTTTCGTACTGCTTTGTAATCGCATTTTTAGGCTCGGTGAGAATGCGTCGCAGTGCATTGTTGTCAAGAGGCTCGAGATTGGTGAGTACTGGCAAGCGACCGATGATTTCGGGTATCAAGCCAAATGAGCGAAGGTCTTGTGGCGCGACAAAATGCAGCAGACGTTCTTGCTCCAATCTGCGGTATTTGCTGTCGGTTCCGAAACCAACAACTTGCGTGTTGAGTCGTTGTGCGATTTTTCGCTCAATACCTTCGAATGCACCACCGCAAATGAAGAGGATGTTTTTGGTGTCGACAGGAATCATCTTTTGATCTGGATGCTTGCGACCTCCTTGGGGCGGAACATTCACAACAGAACCTTCCAGCAACTTTAGGAGACCTTGTTGCACACCCTCGCCACTGACATCTCGAGTGATTGACGGATTGTCGCCTTTGCGAGCAATCTTGTCGATTTCGTCGATGAATACAATGCCTCTCTCTGCCTCTTTCAAGTTGTAGTCGCAGGCTTGGAGAAGTCTGGTAAGCAGACTTTCGATATCTTCACCCACATAACCGGCTTCGGTTAGCACTGTCGCGTCAACAATTGCGAATGGAACTTTTAAGAGTTTTGCGATGGTCTTAGCCAGAAGCGTTTTGCCAGTACCGGTTGGCCCCACGATGATGATGTTTGATTTCTCGATTTCCACATCATCTTCAGTCTTTTCCTGAGCCAAGCGTTTATAGTGGTTGTAGACAGCCACCGACAGATATTTCTTGGCGTCGTCTTGACCTATGACATATTCGTCAAGAAAGTTTTTAATCTCACTCGGTTTAGGAAGTGACTTGATGTCGATGTCAGAACTTTCTGTCTTGTACATCTTGTCAAGATATTCCTTAGCCAACTGGTCTGCACGTTCGGCGCATTCGTTACAAATGCATCCGTTCATTCCGGGCATCAGGAGCTCAACTTCGCTTTCTGACCTACCACAAAAACTACATTTAAGTTCTTGTTCCTTTTTTGCCATTAGATTGAATTATTTGCTTTTTTCAAGTACTCTGTCAATCATGCCATAGTCAACAGCTTCTTGCGCTGTCATCCAATAGTCGCGGTCGCTATCTTGGTATACCTTGTCGTAAGGTTGGCCAGAATGTTCGCTAATGATTGTATAGAGTTCTTTTTTAAGTTTCAAAATTTCACGTGAAGTGATTTCGATGTCAGAGGCTTGACCTTGAATACCGCCCATTGGTTGGTGAATCATTACGCGAGAGTGCTTAAGAGCAAATCTTTTGTCTTTAGCACCAGCAACAAGAAGGACGGCAGCCATGGATGCTGCCATGCCTGTGCAAATGGTTGACACATCGCTTTGGATGTACTGCATAGTATCATAAATGCCAAGGCCTGCGTAAACAGAACCACCAGGGGAATTGATGTAGATTGAAACATCCTTACCTGGGTCGGAAGAGTCCAAGTAGAGGAGCTGTGCTTGAATTACATTGGCTGTATAGTCGTCAACTTGAGTACCCAGGAAGATGATTCGGTCCATCATCAAGCGTGAGAATACATCCATTTGAGCCACGTTGAGTTTGCGCTCTTCAATGATAGTTGGAGAAATAAAACTGTCGCTCACCTGACTGGTGTATTGGTCAAGTGCAAGGCCATTCATGCCGAGATGGTTAACTGCGAATTTTCTGAAATCGTTATTCATGCTCTTATGATTTAGTGTTTAATTAAAGTATTAATTATTTATAATAATCGAGAGCGGCTTGTGATAGATAGCCGCTCTCGATGTCATATTGTCATGAGATTATTTTGCGGCTTCAAAAAGTTTGTTGAATTCTTCAACAGAAACAGTCTTTTCGTCGATGCCCACTGCACCTTG